>NZ_JAQLXG010000005.1:0-119685 GCF_028321995.1 Faecalitalea cylindroides | reverse complement strand
GTTCATACACATATAAAAAGGGACTAATAGTCCAAAGTAGTTCAAAAACTACTCAACTGTTAGACCCTCTTTTTTTGCTTAATCTTTGTTGTGTTCCTGAATAATTCTAGAAGCAAATGGTTCTGGAACTGGATCATAACGATCCATGCTCATTGTATATGTTCCAAGACCTTGCGTCATGCTTCTTAATTCAACAGAATATTTTGCCATTTGTGACATAGGAACCTGTGCTTCGATGATCTGATCTCCTTCATCCGGTGTCATACCCATGATAGCTCCACGGCGTTTATTTAGATTACCAATGACTGTTCCTGTGTATTCATCAGGTACTTTAATAGTAACATTCATGATAGGTTCTAACAAAATTGGCTTCACTTTCGTCATAGCATCTTTAAATGCTAAACGAGCTGCTAATTTAAATGCCATTTCGCTCGAGTCTACATCGTGGTATTTTCCATCCAACAATGTCGTTTTAACATTAACCATTTTATAGCCAGCCAAAGTACCTTCATTACAACATTCACGAAGCCCATTTTCAACAGCTGGGAAATATTGTTTTGGAACTGCACCACCAAATACTTTCTCTGCGAATACCATTTCTTCTTCATCTGGATTTGGTGTAAATTCAACAAATACATGACCAAACTGCCCATGACCACCAGATTGTTTTTTATGACGTCCTTCTCCAACAGCTGTTTTTGTAATGGTTTCGCGATACATTACTTTAGGATCGGATAAAGTAACTTCTGTTTTATATTTGTTCTTTAATTTGTTAACGATGATATCAAGATGCTGATCACCAATACCATAAATGACAGTCTCTTTTGTTTCTGCATTGTTTATTACTTTGAAAGTAGGATCTTCTTCCTGCAGCCTTGCCAGACCATTTGAAAGTTTATCTTCATCATTCTTTGATTTAGGTAAAACAGCCTGTCCATACATTGGCTCATCAAATACGATTGGATCTGCCATAACAAGCTTTCCTTTTTCACACAGCGTATCATTGGTCTTCGTATATTGAAGCTTTTGAATAGCCCCAATGTCGCCTGTAAATAATTTACCAGCAGCCGTTTGGTGTTTACCTTTGATAATAAAAATCGTACCTACTTTTTCTGGTTTTCCATTATTTGCATTTGAAACCACAGAATCACTTGATAGAACACCACTTAAAACTTTAACATATGAGATTCGACCTACAAATGGGTCAATGATCGTCTTAAAGACTTGCGCTGTTAAGACTTCTTTTTCACTTGTCATCAATTCCACTTTTACACCATTTGGTGAAGTCGCCGTATACATACCTTTTTCAGAATATGTTGGGAAATATGTAACGATCAGATCCATTAAACGTTGAATACCAATAGACTGTGTTGCACTTCCTGAATATACCGGACAAATTTCGCCATTGCGAACACCAATACGAACACCACGAGTTAATTCTGCATCGGTGAATTCTTCTCCAGAGAAGAATTTTTCCATAAGATCATCATCACCCATAGCCACTGCTTCAGCAATCTGATCTTTATATAGATTAACTTCTTCCTGCATATCTTCTGGTACTGGATGTGGTTTGTCGCCATCAGCCTTAGGTCCTTTATAGTACCATGCTTTATTACGAATGATGTTAACAGAACCAACGCATTCTCCATTTTCTACGATCGGTACTTCAAATGGAATGATGCTCTTACCAAAAGCTTCATGAAGTTTATCATAAGCTTCCTGGAAACTTGTGTTTTCTTCATCAAGTTTATTAATAAAGAAGATTGTAGGTTTTTTAGCGGCAATCGCTTGTTTATAAGCAAGTCGAGTTCCTGATTCCAGTACATCTTTTGCATTTGCTACGATCAAACAGCTGTCACCAACGGCAAATCCAGCTTGTTTTTCTCCAACAAAATCAAGATAACCTGGTGTATCGATAAAATTGATTTTACAGTCTTCCCATTCAATTGGAACGATGGACGTGTAGACACTGATACCACGGCGAATTTCTTCAGCGTCAAAGTCAATCATTGAACTTCCTTCTGAAGTCTTACCAAATCGATCTGTCGCTTTCGTATAATATAACATGGATTCCAATACAGAAGTTTTTCCCGCACCGCTGTGTCCAATGACGCAAACGTTACGTACTTCACTGCTTAAATAGTCTCTCATGGAAAAACCTCCTTAACGTAAGATCGGCTCTAATTGAGCTCGGCAATGTTCACGCACGTAATCAAGTGCGACGTTTCCTTGTTTATCTTCCATGTCTTTATCGGCACCATAAGACAAAAGTTTTTCAACAAGGCTTGGATAACCTCCATAGGCAGCACGCATCAAAGCAGTACATCCGTTATTATCAAATAAATTTACATTTGCATTTCTTTCCAACAACATAGAAACAGTATCACGTTTAAAGGCGATACAAGCTTCCATCAAAGCTGTGCGTCCAACTTCATCCTGTGCATTGATATCTGCTCCAGCATCCAGCAATACTTCAACACAACGATCCTGCCCTAATAAAGCAGCACGCATCAAAGCAGTGCGTCCTCGATCATCTTTTGCATTCACATCAGCTCCTGCATCAAGTAAAGCTTTACAAATTGTTTTATTTCCTTTTTTGGCAGCTGCCATTAAAGCCGTTTTACCCTTATTATCCACCAAATTAACATCGGCTCCATTATCAATCAACAGCTGTACCACATCTTTTCTGTCCCTTTTTGATGCTCGCATCAAAGCTGTACGTCCATCTCCATTTTGATAGTTTACATCGGCTCCTGCCTTAATTTGACTTGCTGCCATCGCAAAATCGCCATTTGCACAAGCATCCCAGAAAACCTTGTTGAAATTTTGATCCATTTTAATCTCCTCCGTTCTTTATAACGATCAAAAATATAAAAACTGGAACACGCAAACGTACCCCAGTTATAAATGTGGAAAAGAGTGGAATCTTGTTGAAACAGTTGGAACATTTTTCATCATTACCACTCCCTTCGTAAGTGCTTTCATTATATTAAATTTCTTACAAAAGGCAAATCAAGTACCAACTAAGACAGATTCAAAACCAATTAAGACATCATTGCTCCATCAACAGATAAAATAGTTCCTGTAATATAGCTTGCATTATCACTAGCAAGGAAAACAAAAGCGGATGCAATATCTTCTGGTTCCCCAATTCGTTTTAATGGAATCGCATTGATCATAGGTTCGATCATTTCTTTAGGAAGCTGTTTTACCATATCTGTATTAATAATTCCTGGAGCTACCGCATTAACGCGAATACCATATTTACCAAGTTCTCTAGCTAATGATTTAGTTAAGCCATTGATCGCAAATTTACTTACTGGATATGCTACGCCAGCTGACTGTCCATATAAAGACACCATAGAACTTGTATTTAAAATGACACCATGATTTTGCTCTTTCATGATAGTTGCAGCTGCATGTGTCGTAATATATACTGCACGCAAATTTAAATTCATGATCTTATCAAAACGGTCTACATCATAATCTAAAAATGATGCCGAATCCGAAAGACCAGCATTATTAATCAGCACATCAATCGTTCCATATTTTTCTTTAATTTGGGTAAAATCTTCATTTACAAGCTTTTCATCATTTAAATTGATCCATCTTCCTTCTACATTATCATAATTCAAGTTTTTTAAAGCATTTGTAACGGTTTCTTCTTTTGAGCCATAAAACACCACTTGATATCCTTCTTTTAAAAAGGCTTTCACACTTGCAAATCCGATACCTCTCGTACCGCCTGTTATGATACATACTTTTTTTGTCATACGTATTACCTCCTACTTTTATTATGGACACAGATCCATAAAAAAGCGAATGATATGCCTAGAAAAAAAGGCTGATAGTTCAGCCTATTTATTTTCTTCTAATTCAATATGTCTTAAGATGATCGTAGTGATCAATTCTGCAGCAAGCTTAGGATCATCATTGCATACGATATACTTATATTGAGGAATCATCTTCATTTCCTGGGCCGCTTTGGCAAGACGCTGTTGAACGATTTCCTCAGCTTCCGTTTTTCTTCCACGAATTCGTTTTTCCAGCTCTTCCATTGATGGAGGTATGATAAAAATGCTTAAGGCATCTGGACATTTTTCCTGAACTTGTGTTGCTCCCTGAACTTCGATTTCAAGAATAACATTCTTGCCTTCATTTCTTAATTTTTCAACTTCTTTTAATGGTGTTCCATAGTAGTTTCCAACAAATTCTGCATACTCCAATAATTCACCATTTTTAATTGCGTTTTCGAAATCTTGTCGTGAAGTAAAGAAATAATCTTTCCCGTCGATTTCACCATTTCGTGGTTCACGTGTTGTCATAGATGTTGAATAGGCGAGATTTAATCGCTCATCATTTTCAAAATAACGACGAACTGTACCCTTTCCTACTCCACTTGGACCACTGAGAATAATCAATAACCCTTTTTTCATAAACTCTCCTTTTTATACATTGTACAAGTCATCACTTCGACTGTCAAAGACTTTATGATACAATTGGACTATAAAGGAGAGATTTTATGGCAATCGATGGATTACTTTTACATACTTTAACAAATAAACTCAATCAATTAACACCTTGTAAGATTGGAAAAATGCAAAACGTATCGGATGAAGAAATACTCTTTCATATCCATCCACGCAAAGCAAAGGCTCAACGCCTAGTTATCAACGTTCATTCCAACACCAGTCGTGTTTACATCTCTAAGAGTTTAAGGAATACACAACCAAGCCCTTCTAACTTTGTTATGGTGCTTCGAAAACAATGTTCACAAGCTATTATTACAAAAATTGAACAAATTGGATTTGATCGCATCGTTCGTTTTGATATTGAAGCAAGAAATGAATTTCAAGATATATCTCATCTAAAGCTATATGCTGAATTAATGGGCAAATACGCCAATCTAGTTTTGGTTGATGAAAAAGATATCATTATTGATGCTTTAAAGCGCATTCCCGTGTTTGAAAATTCAAAACGCTTAGTTCATCCTGGAGCAAAATACACCCTACCACCACAACCTCTTAAACAAGATCCTAGACACATTCAATCATTGGATCTTGATCAAAGTCTTGTGGATCAGGTTTATGGCTTTTCTCCTTTGTTATCAAAAGAGTTTATCTACCGTTTACACAAAAACGAAAAGTTCGAAGACATTTTAGAAGAAATATTTCAATCCAATCAACTCTATGTTTATGATAAAGATTTTCATTGTATTGAATTAAAACATCTAGAAAAAACACCTAAAGTCTATGATTTTATGGATGGACTTGATCATTTATTTATCGAAAAAGAACAGAAACAACGGATCAAGGAGCAATGTGGTGATGTTTTTAAAACAGTAGATAAAGAACTCGCAAAATTAAAGAAAAAATTGCCGAAATTGGAAGAAAGCCTTCATGAATCTCAAGATTATATGAAATACAAAGAGTATGGAGATCTGCTCTTTGCGTATCAATCGCAGATCAAAAAAGAAAAAATCATTCGTCTTGAAAGCTTTGAAACAGGTAAAATGATAGAAATTCCACTTGATATGCGTTTTGATATCAAGGATAACGCCAATAAATTTTATCAAAAATATCATAAACTAAAACGTGGAGAAATCATTCTACAAGAACAAATCGTACAGTGTAGAAAAGAAATTGAATACTTTGAACAGTTGCAGCAGCAATTGAAATTCTGCTCTGTAGAAGATGCTCTGGAGATTCGAGAAGAACTCATCAAACAACGGGTATTGATGCCAAAAAAGATCAATCAAAGACAGAAGAAGAAAAAAGAACCAAATATTTTAAAGCTCGTATTACCAAATGCAGAAATCTATGTTGGTAAAAATAACATTCAAAACAATTACATTACGCATCATCTTTCCCGTAAACAAGATATGTGGTTTCATGTCAAAGATTACCACGGAAGTCATGTATTGATAAAAACCGATGAATTAAATGAAGAATTGATACGTATGTGTGCAAATTTAGCTGCTTATTATTCAAAAGGAAAAGAATCAAGCAGTGTTCCTGTTGATTACTGCCCTATTTCTCAAATCAAAAAAGTACCCGGCTCTAAAATCGGCTTTGTGACAATGAAATCATATAAAACAATTTATATTGATCCAGATGCTAGACAGATTGAAGAATGGATCCATACATATGCAAAAAAGGGATAGCCAAGCTATCCCTTGATTTTTATCGTATTTCCATCTGGACCAGGTGTACTTGCAAGATAATCGACAATTTCTTTTTTCTTGTCATCTTTACAAGGTTTGCAGGCAATATGATCCATTTCACCAGATACCAAAGCTTCTGCCATACCTGAACAGCCTGGATATCCACAACCACCACAGTTATAACCAGGCAGCATTCCCGTTACAGTGTCAACACGCTCATCTGTTTCTACTTTTAAATACTTATCAGCAACTCCAAGGCCTAAGCCCAAGACTGCCCCTAAAACTAACATCATTAAAATTGCATATAACATAAAGCTTAATCCTTTCTAGAATTATGCGCTGGATTATTCGTACAAGCATAATCCTTACAGCCTTCACAGTCGGCTTTTAAATTTTCACACCCCTCTGGAAGTGGGGTTTTTTTGTTCATTAAATAAAGCACGATATAAATTGTCACTAAAAGGGCAAAAAATAAGATTGCTAAAACGATTTTCATTAAACGATTCCTGCCAATCCACTAAACGCCATAGACATAATAGCTGCAACGATCAATGCGATTGGATTTCCAATAAATGGTTTAGGTACATCACAAAGATCTAAACGTTCACGAATCGTAGAGAAAATATACAATACCAAAGCAAAACCCAATGGCGTGCCAAATGAATATACAAGCATTTGAGCAAAATCATAATGATTAGAAATATTAACCAAACATACATTCAATACAACACAGTTTGTAGTGATCAAAGGTAGATAAACACCAAGTGATTTATACAAAGATGGACTTGTTTTCTTGATAAACATTTCCGTTAACTGTACCAAAGATGCGATAACAAGAATGAACGTAATCAAATCCATGAATTCTAATCCTAGTGGTACCAATACAAGATAATACAAACCATATGTTACAATTGCAGCCACGACAATAACGAACATGACCGCAACGCCCATACCGATTGCTGAACTGCGTTTCTTAGAAACACCCATGAATGGGCACATTCCTAAAAACTGATTTAAGATAACATTATTGATCAAAACACTCGTAACCAATAAAGTAACTAACTCACCCATACTACTTTACCTCCTTAGCTGCCACTTTTTGACCAGCATGATTTTTATAAACACTTACAAGGGCTGCTAATATCGCAAATGTAACGAAAGCTCCTACAGGTGAACTAAACATACTGATTACATAATCATCTGGAAGGATACGAATATTAAACAGTACCTGCGTTTCATCAAATGGATTCACTAAATTAATCATACCAGTTGATAAAACTTCACGAATCAAAGACATAGATGTAACAGCTAGAGTATATCCTAGACCCATTCCTAAACCATCTAATGCTGAATCCAAAACACCGTGTTTGCTGGCAAATGCTTCAGCACGTCCTAAGATGATACAGTTTACAACGATCAAAGGAATGAACACACCTAAGCTTGTATTAAGTGCAGGTGCATAAGCCTCGATCAACATTTGAATGATCTTAACAAGAGTTGCGATAATAACGATATAAACAGGGATACGAATCTCTTCAGGTGTAATATTTCTTACTAATGAAATGATCACATTGGACATGATCAATACACAGATTACGGCAACACCCATACCCAAACCGTTGTTTACGCTTGTAGTAATAGCTAAGGTCGAACAAATACCAAGATAAAGAGAAAATACTGGATTATCTTTTAATAAGCCGTTTTTAAAATTCTGAAACCTATTCATAATCAAGTTCCTCCTTACTTAAGCTCATCAACATATGTTGATGCCTCGTTGATTGCATCGACAACTGGTTGCGAAGAAACGGTCGCTCCAGAAATCGTATCTAATTCTTCTTCTGAACTCTTGTGCAAAAGACTGTTTTTAAAATCATCTTCCAAGACTTTAGAACCTAATCCTTTTGTATCCCCGTTGCTCATAGCTAAAAAGTTATCAATGGTTTTATCGTTGCTGTTGATAGAAACCAGGAATGTTGTACCATCTTTATAGCCACTTACTTTCATATTAAAGATAAATAAATCATTATATTTATAAACTTTTTGAACTGTTGTAGACTCTGATTTAAATTCTACTTCTTCAAAATCAGATTCTGATGCATCTGGATACATCTGCAATAAAGCTGCTTTTTCAGTTTTCTCATTGTTTGCAGCGATGACAGGAGCTGTCATTTCATTGGCAAAAGCCAAAGCTCCGCCTGCAATAGCTGATACAACAGCTAGAAAAACACCTAGTTTTAAGATCTTGTTCATAGAGAAACCTCCTCTTGAACGTGTTCAACCGGCACGTTATCTACAACCATTGAAGTTGCTTCGCTTTCAATTTTTGTTACTGGTTCAATTGAACTTGCTGCATAGAATGAAACACCTAATCCAACGATCGCTATACAGATAAAACCAGTCCATACTTTCTTTTTGATTTCTAGCTGTTTTCCATCTAAAGCATTTTCAATCATTGGTGTAAATAAGTTCATCAATAAAATTGAATATAGACAACCTTCTGGAAGATTGGCTTTTAAACGAATCAATACAGTTAGAACAGCTGCTCCTAAAGCAAAGATCACTCTTCCTCCAGCACTCGTTGGACTTGTTACTGGATCGGTTAACATGAATACTCCACCAAAGATCACACCACCTGTTAACAGATGTAACACTGGATACCAGATAAATCCAGGTATACCATGATAAGATTCGATTCCAGTTAATAGAGCAACAATTGCCGTTAAGACAAAGATACCTCCAAGATATGTAACAGGAACTCGCCAGTCAATCACTTGACGGAATGCAAGATAAATACCAACCAAGATAATCGCAATAGAGAATGTTTCACCAATAGCACCAGGATACGTTCCAAGAGCTAAGCCCATGAACCCTCCAAACTGCTCCAAGAAAGTATCTAAAACAGAACTTGTAGCTGGTAACCAGTTATATGTAGAAGCTATTACAGTCGTTGGTGTAGCGCTTGTAACTAAATCTGTCGTTGCTCCCATAAATGAAGCAAAGATGATAGCTCTACCTACTGCTGCCGGATTAAAAATGTTATTACCAAACCCGCCAAACAACAATTTACCAAGTACGATACAACAAGCTGTTGCGATGATCAATGCATATGGTGTCATTGAAATTGGAACCATCATCGTCAAGATAATAGATGTTACCCAGCCAAAAGATGTCTTGATATAGTCCAATGGTTTTTTCTTTGTACATATCGCAAAAATAGCTTCACAAACTAAAGTTGTGATCAATGAACTTGCAAGAAGAATGATTGCCTGCATCGCATAATTCATTCCGTATGAAGTTCCGTAATATATACAAGATATAACGAAGATGACCATTAAGCCACCGGTCAATTCCCACATGATACGCTGTGTTGAAAAACGATCTTTTATATTGGGACTTACATGAAAAGTAAACTTCATAATCTAAGCCTCCTACTTCTTTTTCTTCATGGCTACGATTCGCTTAGCTTTACGAACATTTTCTGTTACATCAATTTTTGATGGACAGATATAGGTACATAGACCACATTCGATACAGCTGCTGGCTCCACGTTTTGCCATCTCGTCTACATCGTTTGCCTTTAATGCCTGTGAAATACGAACTGGCTGCAAACCGCTTGGACAATGGTCACTGCATCGACCACATCGTAAACACGCAATCGCATCAACCGGCTTATCTGGAAGCACAGTAATCGCATTCATTGCTCGATCAACGACAAACATATCATTTACGATCGTTTTACCCATCATTGGCCCACCGGCAATCAAACGAACGTTCTCACTTGTATAACCGCCACAAGCTTCAATGATTTCACTTACGGGCATACCAACACAAACTTTAACATTTGTTGGTTTCTTAACGCCTTCCCCACTTACGGTCAAGCATTTTTCATAAATCGCATCTCCATCTTCAAAAGCATGGGCAATTGCAATTGCCGTACTGGCATTTCCTACAATTGCACCTGCTTCTGCTGGTAATGCGTTGTATTCTTTATGTAAAACTTCACGAACCAAAACACGCTCCCATCCCATTGGATATACATCTGGAACTGGTTTTACTTCGATTCCTTGTGCATCATGCAATTCGGATTGAACTTTTTCTATTAGGTCCGGATGACTCTTTTTGATACAAATATAGACTTTGTCAGTATTTGCCATTTTCTTCATGATCTTACAACCCGTGATCAAAGAAGAACAATCTTCCATAACAGCTCGATAATCAGCTGTGATGTAAGGTTCGCATTCAACCGCATTGATCAAAACACAGTCAATGCCTTCTGGTTTTGAATACTTTACATAAGCAGGAAACCCTGCTCCACCAAGTCCAACGATCCCAGCATTTTTCACAAACTCGACACATTCTTCTCTAGAAGCACTTTTATAATCGAGAGGTTTAAAAGCTTGGATCTTTTCTTGTTTTCCATCACATTCAATTACCATGTGATTTTGTGGACGTAATGAATTATGCATTCGTTTGACGATCCCTTTATACGTTCCAGATACACTGGAATAAATTGGAACACAGAACCCAGCTTTTGTACATGCTAGTTTTGTCCCAACTTTGACGGCATCACCTTCCTGAACAAAGATCTCAAAGTCTGTGTTTGCTCCAGCTACCAAAGGAATATAAACTTCCTTTTTAGGCTGAAGTTCCATTAAAGGTACACTTTCTGTAAGTTCTTTTTTCCCTGGGATATGATGTCTCATAGGTCCTAAAAATAGTGACATATGCTACCTTCCTCCTAAGTAAACTCATCTATAATTCTAGTCTTATTTTTCGTTCTTTACAACCCTTTTCGTATTCACAAACACACAATTTTCACATATAATATTACTCATGAAAAAGGTATCAAAAATCAAACAATGGCTCTTGTTGTCCTGCTGTTTTTTGTTTCTTATAGTATGTATTACTTCATACATATCAAATCGAGAAAATAGTTCTTCCAAAACTCAAAACATCACATTAACAGATGTAGGTTTTGACACTTCCATTGATTTTCAGGCGATATGTTCTCCTTCTGAATTTGATCAATATGTAACGATCGTTCGCGATACTTTCACAAAATATAATCAGTTATTTGATCAATACAACAGCTATGAAGGAATCAACAACGTCTATACTCTAAACAATGAAGCAGCCGACTCCTATGTTCAAGTTGATGACGATTTAATCGAATGTATACAACAAGCACAAAAGGTCTATAGTTTAAGTTCACAATTTGATATTACACAAGGAGCTGTACTTTCTTTATGGCATGATGCTCGAGAAGAAAGTATTGTATTAAACGATGAAGGAAAAGATGGTATTTTACCAGATGCTTCTGCGATCCAAGAAGCGATGCAGCATACCGGTTTTGATAAATTGGAAATAAAAGACAATACGATCCATTATCTAGATCCAGAATTAAAATTAGATTTAGGTGGAATTGCCAAAGGGTATACAGCTCAAAAATGCAAAGAGATTTTGAATGAAAATGGATTAGTAAACGGATTTATCAATGCTGGAGGAAATGTTGTCCTGCTCTCAGAAAAAAGCGATGGATGGCGAATTGGTATTCGAAACCCTGATCAACAATCCAGCCTGGTACGATATACCACAACTAAAGATAAAGCTATCGTAACAAGTGGAGATTATCAAAGATATTATGAAATAAGCGATCAAAGATACACCCATATCATTGATCCACAAACCGGTTATCCATCAAACTATGTACGAAGCGTCACGATCATATGTAATGATTCTACCCTTGCAGATGGTTTAAGCACAGCCTTATTTAATATGAGTTATGAGGATGGAGCTAATTTTATTTCTTCTTTACAAGATACCTATGATATCGGTGTCATTTGGATCCTAGATAAAGAAAAAGCCATCACATCGGATATCGAATGTAATGACTTTATTATTAAAACAACAGATAATATCCGTAAGGATGTCACTCTTTCAAACTAGCCTTGTGCTAGTTTTTTATATATTTTGAAATGAAGTGCTTTTCCATATAATCTGCCCAGCCATCTTCATCACATGTCTTATCTGTTATGATATCTGCAGCTGCTTTGGTATCTTCGCTTCCATTTAACAAGCAGACACCAAGACCACTGATTTTTAACATATCATTATCATTGCTCGTATCTCCAAAGGCAGCAACTTCTTCTAAATCAATATCATGCATTGAACAGAATGATCTTAACGCATATCCTTTTGAAACACGTTTGTCACAAAATTCAATTAAATTAGGTTGAGTCTTAAAACCAATATAATGTTCAGATGGATGATTTTTTATCCATTCTTCTACTTGAGGCATTTTAGATTCCTCTATACGAAACATGATCTTTGCGTTGTCTTTCAGATACATAGAAGCCATATCATGAGTCACAATCGTTTTCAATCCTGAAAAAGTAGATGCCTGGCGCGAAAAGTCATCTTCAAAAACAAAGATTTGCGCATTGTTTGTATAGATGGATGGATGCGCATCAAATGGTTTCATCAATTCGATCGTTTCTTTGATCCACTCTTTTTTCATCCTAAAGTATTCATATTGTTTTTGTGTCAAAGAATCTTTTAATGAAGAGCCATTCAATCCAATTAAAACATCAAAATCATCATACCCCCACCCTTTGATCGTTTCTTTGATTTGAAATATTGGTCTACCGGATGCTATACCAAAATATATACCATTTTGTTGAAGCAGATTAATGACTTTTTTGGCTCTTGATGTTAATTTTTTATGTTTTACAACAATCGTTCCATCTATATCACATATCACAAGTTTACATGTCTTCATATGCATCACCTGTCATTATATTAACAAAAAAAATATGCAAGATAAACTAGTTATCTTTGCATAATTCAACATATTCAGGATACTTTTTGGAGAGCGCAACAATAAATTGTCTACGATCTTTTTCAATATGATTTTCATAGACAAATAACAACAACCCGCTACATAAACCTACTGTAACCAAAAAGGCAAAAATACCTGCTGTCTTATCTTCGATCATAAATAAAGTAGTTAATGTCAAAATGATTACGATTACAAAAACTAAAATCGCAACAGGTATAAACTTCTTTTTTCTGATTCGGTATGAATTCATGATTGTTTCACACAAAAAAAGAATTTGTTCATCACTATATAAGCCATTCTCGATATTATGAATTTCGTTTTTAGGTAAACCTGGATTCCAAAGATATTTAAAGCGCATATGATCTCCTTACAAAGAGTATACACTAAACACAAAAAAAACTGCAACCACTATAGGCTGCAGTAAAGAGATTTATTTTGTTAAAACATCATGACAACGATCACAAAGACCATCTTCATGTTCAGCTTCTGTATAGTTCCAGCAACGTGGGCAAACATGTCCATTTGCTTTTTCTACTTGAACTTGACAGCTTTCATATTGAGTTAGTTCATTGTCTGTGAATGTTACTTTAGAAACGATCAGCCACTGAGCTGGTTTATCTAGAATCTTATCGATCACAGCTTTTGTATCTGCATCTACATGGATCAATACATGCGCTTCCAAAGATTTACCAATTAACTGATTTGCACGAGCTTCTTCAAGTGCTTTAAATACATCCTTACGAACAGCGAATAAAACATTCATTTCTTCGCGAAGTTTTTCTGTATCAAAATCTAAATCTAACTTTTTAAAGCTTTCTAAATGAATAGATGTTTCATTAAACTTCATGAAACTATTGATTTCTTCAGTCGTATGACAAAGAATTGGAGCCCATAATTTGGCCAAGACTTCTACAGCTGTATAAAGTACAGTCTGTACTTCACGACGTGCACGATCATCCGTTTTTTCAATGTAAAGAATATCTTTTGTATAATCTAGATAATATGCAGATAACTCATTGGTCATCATAGTGGATAATGTAGTAACAATATCACCAAAACGATATTCATTGTAAGCTGGAATACATTCATCAACCATATCGTTTAAACGAACCAGCATATATTTGTTTAAATCAGAAAGTTCATTGAATGGTAAACAATCTTCTTTCGTGAATGTATTGTCATCTAAATTTGCCATCAAGAAACGGAATGTATTACGAACTTTACGATAGTTCTCTGATACTTGTTTCAAGATGTTTTGACCCATGGAGCAGTCTGCCTGATAATCGACACTACATGCCCATAGACGTAAGATGTCAGCTCCATATTTCTTCGTAATTTCACTTGGAGCAACCGCATTCCACTGTGATTTTGACATCTTAACTCCCTTTTCATCCATGACAAATCCATGTGATAAAACTTGTTTATAAGGAGCTTTACCATAAACTGCAGTTCCTACGATCAAACTAGAATTGAACCAACCACGATATTGGTCAGAACCTTCAAAATATAAATCTGCAGGATATCCTAAACCACGCTTTAACATAGCAGGTGTATGGCTGGAACCTGAATCAAACCATACATCCATCGTATCTACTTCTTTTCTAAAGATACCGTTTGGAGAATGTTCACTTGTATACCCCTCAGGAAGAAGATCTTTGGCTTCTCTTTCAAACCATACATTTGATCCATATTCTCTAAACAAGTCAGAAACATGATCAAAAATTGCTTCATCCATCAATGGAGTATCATCTTCACCATAAATAATAGGAATTGGAACACCCCATGCACGCTGTCTTGAGATACACCAGTCTGTACGATCTGCAATCATGTTATGCATACGCTGTTCACCCCAAGATGGCACCCATTTAATGGAATGAATTTCATTTAATAATTCATCGCGAATCTTATCAATAGAAGCAAACCACTGAGTCGTTGCTCTAAAGATGATTGGTTTTTTAGTACGCCAGTCATGTGGATATGCGTGAGTAATAAATGTTAGGTTCAATAAAGCGCCTAATTCATCTAATTTCATCGTTACGGTTTTATTCGCATCAAGTACATATTGTCCTTCAAGCCATTCCCCACATGAAGCCATCATTTTTCCTTGTTCATCGACATTACAGTATACTGGTAAGCCATATTTTGCACCAATATAGAAGTCATCAGCACCAAATGCAGGAGCTGTATGAACGCAACCAGTACCAGCATCCGCTGTAACATAGTCTGCCAACATTAATAAGCTTTCACGTTCAGGATACAAAGGATGAGTACAAGTAATATATTCAAATTCCTTACCCTTGAATGTTTTGATTACTTCATATTCTTTACATTCAAATTTTGGACATAATGTTTCAACTAATTCTTCCAACATGACCAATTTACCCTTATCGGTATTTACCAATGCATAAGTAAATTGAGGATGAACCGCAATTCCTAGGTTAGCCGGAATTGTCCATGGAGTTGTCGTCCAGATGACAAAATAGGTATCTGTATCAAGCACGCCTTTTCCATCTTTAACCTGGAATTTTACATAAATTGTTGGCGATTTGATATCTTTATATTCAACTTCAGCTTCCGCTAATGCTGATTCGCTGCTTGGTGACCAATAAACTGGTTTTAATCCTTTATAGATCAATCCTTTCATTGCCATTTTTCCAAAAATCTTGATTTGTTCAGCTTCAAAATCTTTTGTCAGTGTAATATAAGGATGATCATAATCGCCAATAGAACCCAAAGATAAGAATCCTTGTTTTTGTTTTTCAACCTGCTCCATAGCATAGTCATAACAAATTTTTCTAAATTCAGCTAAAGGCATCTTTTTGCGATCATAACCTAATTTTGTAACAGCTGTTTCAATAGGAAGACCATGAGTATCCCAACCAGGAATATACGGAATCTTATATCCTTCCATATAATGAGAACGGTTGATAACATCTTTTAAGATTTTGTTTAAAGCATGTCCTAAATGAATATCCCCATTGGCATATGGAGGACCATCATGAAGGATAAAAGGTTTAGCGTCTTCTCTTTGTTCCAACATTTTTTCAAATAAATGATTTTCTTGCCATGATTTTTGGATTCCAGGTTCTTTCTTTGGCAAATTACCACGCATTTCAAAACCTGTTTTAGGCATGTGTAGTGTTTCTTTGTAATCCATTTTTACTCTCCTTTTCCATAAAAAAAACGTCCTCTCTAAGGACGTTAATAACGCGGTACCACCTTAGTTCACAAATCAAACGATTTGTGCCCTTAAACAAGTTTATAACGGTGCTTAACCGGATTTTTTTACTATTAGTTCAAAAAATCAGCTAAGAAGTGATACCAGAAAATCTATCTATATATCTTTTTCACCAATACAAGATACTCTCTAAAAAGAATCGAAATTCTGACGCGTCTTCTATAATTGCTTAGATAAACTTATCAAATCGAAGTAATAGACGTCCCTTTTTCGTTACAGTTTTTACTTCTTTAAACTGAAAACGTCCACATCTTCGGATTGAAACAAAATCATTATTGCATAATTGTCGATTTTCTTCAAGTACGACATCATTAAGTTTTACAAAACCACGACGCAGCATCATTGTCGCTTCACTTCTTGATACATGTGCTAAGCTGGATATAATCGCATCCAGACGCAATGAAGATGCATTCACAAGAATTTCCTCGGTCAATTTAGAAGTAATCGTAATATTATCTAGTATTTCAAAAGAAACAGGACAATTTGCGATTCGATTCGTATTTTGCATGATATATTCAGCCATCTTCTCTTTGACAAAAATAATGATGCGATCCTCTTCAACGATCAAATCTCCCAGCATTTCTCTTTCGATACCTAAATTCATTAAAGCTCCAAGAACATCTTTATGAGAAACCTTGCGAAATCTTAGATCGACCTTAGAAACAAGGATCGTTATTCCATATTCAAAATCTGTTTCATAAGAAGAAAAACAAGCGACTTTTCTTTGTGCATTTTCATATCCACCATATAGTGAATACATTATTTTTTTACCAGCTAATTTTTGTACGATTTCTTGTTGAACAGGCGTTAAAAAAGAGGTCTGAACCATTTGATATCGTTTCTGGCATGATCGTATTTGATCCTGTATTTGCGATATAAATAATTCATGACCTTTTTCGTTAAAATTCATTTATTGACTATTCTTCATCAAAATCGTCAGGATTTCCTAAATTGATCTGTCCTTGAACACCAATCTGAGCTGGAGAACATAAGATCACATTCTGACCAATTTTTTGAATTTTTCCGTCTAAAGCAAAAACAACACCTGTTAAAAAGTCAATTGTACGCTGTGCATAATCTCTGTCAAGTTTATGCAAATTAACAACAACAGCACGACCTTCTTTTAATCGCTGTCCTACTTCTTCTGCCTCAGTAAAACTTCTTGGTTCAAATAATACCATTTTAGTATTTGCACTCAAAGTTGATGCATTAGTACGACTTTTTGGCCTTTCATAGCGACTTTGAGTTTCCACAGGTTCTTCTACAACTGGCTGCACTTTTTCAGTTGCTTCATAACCTTCATCTTCGTCTTCAATTGGAGCAACAAAGTCTTTAACTTTATCCATAAATCCCATGGGAAAAACCTCCTTACTGCCATTAATTATATCACAATCCATTCATATGAAAAGGCAAAACACAAAAAAAACCTTTTTTTCTAATTGGAATTTGTACGTATAAATACTTTTTGTATTTAACAAAAAAGAATTGGACAATTAAATTGAATTCCTTATAATCGAATTTGTATAGAAAGGAATTCGAATATGGTCAAAATTATATTTTTTGATATTGATGGAACATTGATTGATATTGATGCCGATGATATGAGCGACAAAACAAAATATGCTCTACAAAAACTCAAAGAAAACAAAATTTTAATTTTTGCGGCTACTGGAAGGCCATATTATATCGTACCTAAATTTGATGGTATCGAATTTGATGGCTTTTTGACTTTTAATGGACAATTGTGTCTTTACAACGATGAGATCATTTATGAAAATCACTTAGATCCTCAAGATGTCAAAAAAGTCATACAAAACGCATCCGAAATAGATAAAGCTTGCATGGCAGCTTCCGATACATTAATGGGTGCCAACTTCTATGATAAAAAACTTGATGATTATATGTTGATTGCCGATCCTAATGGAGCCAAAGTCTTACAAAACTTTGATGAACTGATCAAAGAGAATATCTACCAAATGATGGTTGCAGCTACAAAAGATCAAGAGCCAATGATCTTAAAAGATCTAAATCACACAACTTGTACACGATGGCATCCTGATGCAATGGACATCATACCAGCCACTGGTGGTAAAGGTATTGGAACCAAAAAAATCTTGGAGTATTTTGGTTTTTCTGCAGATGAATCTATGGCATTTGGCGATGGCGGTAACGATAAAGATATGTTGGAAACTGTTGGATGCGGTATTGCCATGGGAAATGCTGTAGAAAGCGTAAAACAAGTTGCCAACTATGTCACAAAACCAGTGAGCGAAGATGGTGTATACTGGGCTTTAAAACATTTTAATCTTATCTAACAAAGGGCAAAGGTGATTTGCCCTTTGTTTATATCTGTTTCCATGCATACTACGTTAACACTTTGACCAATCTGATATCGATTCCCTGTCATTTGCGCTTGTAATGACATTGTATCTTCATCAAATTCATAGAAATCATCATATAGTGATCGGATAGGAACCAAGCCTTCGATCGTATTCTCCAATTCAACGAAGAATCCAAAGCTCTGCACACCAACAATTGTTCCTTTAAATCGCTTTCCAATTCTAGAAGACATATAAAGAGCTTTTTCGTAATCATCGACTTTACGTTCTATCGCAATCGCATCTCTTTCTTTTGAAGATACATGCAAACTTTGTTCCTGAATGATTTCCATATCATATCGTGGATCTTTTTTACACTCCTCAAAACAGTATTTTCTTAACATACGGTGAACGATAAGATCTGAATATCGGCGAATTGGTGATGTGAAATGGCAATATTCCGATAAAGCCAATCCATAATGACCAATACATTTTTCATCATAACGGGCTTTTTGCATTGTTCTTAAAGCTACAATTGAAAGAATTTCTTTATTTGCTGGATCTTTCACTTGTTCTAATAACAACTGAATATCCTTGGCTTGAATATGCTCTGGATCAAAATTAATTTCTTCGTGTAAGATATCCGCAATAGAGCATAAAGAATAAACCTTTTTTGGATCTGGATCTTCATGCACACGATACATGCAAGGCAAGCTATGTGAATGTAAATAATTAGCCACACATACATTAGCTAAAATCATGCATTCTTCAATCATCTGCTCCGCAAATCCTCTGCTTTTCAATTGTACATCAACAGGTTTGCCGTTTTTATTTAATATAATTTTGGCTTCTTTTGAATTAAAATCAATACATCCTCTTTCCATGGATTTTTCTTGTAAACTTCTTGCGCATTTTTCTAATCGTAATAAAAGATCTTTTACATTGTCGTATTCAGCTAAAACACTTGGATCATTTTCGAGCAACGCATTCACTTTCGCATACGTGCAGCGTTGATCCGAATGTATCAGACTTGGAACAATGGTATACGATGTGCATTTTCCTGCTGTATCAATATGCATTTTACAAGTTAGCGTAC
Organism: Faecalitalea cylindroides; assembly: GCF_028321995.1. Taxonomy (NCBI): domain Bacteria; kingdom Bacillati; phylum Bacillota; class Erysipelotrichia; order Erysipelotrichales; family Erysipelotrichaceae; genus Faecalitalea; species Faecalitalea cylindroides. The sequence continues at coordinate 100,032 of NZ_JAQLXG010000005.1, read as the reverse complement.
ATCGATCTACATTTGGATTTAATGAACAGATTCCATTCGACAATTCAAATGGAAGCATTGGTACAACTCGATCAGCTAAATAAATGCTTGTTGAGCGTAAATAAGCTTCTTTATCTATCGCACTATTTTTCTTTACATAATGACTTACATCAGCAATATGAACATATAAGATATAGCCCTGTTCATCCTCTTCAATAGAAATCGCATCATCAAAATCTCTTGCATCATCCCCATCGATCGTTACAGTTTTTAACATTCGATAATCAACACGATTCATTCTATCCTTTTCTGTAACAACTTGATCCAGTTTTTTAACTTCCTTTTTAATATGCTCATTGAAATTTATTCGTACATTATTTTCATATAACATCGCATCGATATCGACACCTTTTTCATGTTCTTTTCCTAATACGGCTGAAATTTTTGTTTCTAAAGGATCTTTGTACTTTATAATATCCAGCACAGCTTTTGTACGATGCTCAATCTTAAAATCTTTTTTATTACGGATGATGATTGGTCGATGAAAATCAACATCACTATAAAAGATCAATTCATTTCTTCGACGATAAAATGTACCGGTAATTTTTTTGATGCCGTGTGAAAAGACATGAATGATCTTGTTCTGTTTTTCCTTTTCCAGTACAAGCACTTCATCTTTTTCGAAAACATTTCGGCTGTTTCTTTTATCAACGCGAATCTTGCGATCTGCACAATTGACTAAAAACTCAAAACGAGAAATATCTTTTACGCTCCCTATAAACATACAGGATGGATCGATATATTGATATATATGGTGATCATTAAAAATCAACTTTTCTTCCTCCATCTCGTTTAAAGAACGTATCATATTTGTAAAGTCTTTACTTGTTCTTGGTTTACAAGCTTTTTCGATTTCTTTTAGGGTTGCTTGTTGATGAATTTTTAAATATTCTAGAATTTGATTTTTCATAAAAAACCTCCTTTCCAAAAAAAAAGAGCTTAATGCCCTTTTTTAAACGATCTGCAAAGCAATGACCAACGCAAAGAATACGATACCGCAAACCAAAGTCATACGGCTAATAAACTTTTCTGGTCCACGTTCTTTTGTTACCGCAAACAAGTTCAAATCACCACTTCCGGTAAATGCAGCAGATAAACCATCTGATTTACCACTCTGCAAAAGAACTAAAATAATAATTACAGCACTTAGGCACATTAATATAACATTCAAAATATCTTCCATTTTGTTCACTCTTTCTACGTTTCTAGATTGTATCATTATTATGATCAAAAATCAATGCTGGTAATTCCATCAAATGATCAATTACATATGTCGGGTGAATATTGAGTCGTTTGATATCCTCTTTTGTATGAACGCCAGTCTGTACAAATACAGTTTCAATATTCGCATTTTGTCCGAGTTTTATATCTGTTTCTAAGTTATCTCCAACAAGAAGAATATCATTACGATCCAATTCAAAATGATCCAGACATAAATCTAAAATAGGGGTTGCCGGTTTTCCAATATCAGGACTTATTTGATTTGAAGCGTATTCAAACATCTTGACAATACTTCCATTTCCTATTTCAAATCCTTTTGGGCTTGCCAGGATACGATCTTTATTTGTACCTATTAACTTGGCACCTTTCAACAGATACGCCAAATATTGAGAATATTCCTGATAAGTCGCTTCTTTATTCAATCCAACAAAGACAGCCTGCGGATGCTTTGGATCATATTCTATGGAAGACAGTTCCATCGCTTCCTTTAATCCATCTTTGCCTAAATACACTGCTCTTTTGATTGAATACTGTTTTTTTGCGTATGCACAGGCAGCCATGGCACTATTAAAAAACTGTTCACTCGAAATTCCTGAGTATCCCATGTCTAACATATGCTTCACGTTTTGTGCGCGTGTACGCATTGCATTATTCGTTAAGAAGATAAAAGGAATCTTATTTTCAAGACAATAATCAATAAATTCTTTAGCACTTTGTATGATTTGAGAACCACGATACATCGTGCCATCCAGATCTAAAACAACCGTTTTCATTTCAACCTCCAAAAAAAGAAAGTCTAGTCGACTTTCTTTAGATCCATATAAGGAATATCTGTAGGTGTTTCACGTCCGAATAAAATCAATAAAACAGTTGCCTCTTTCTTGTCATCATCCATTTTTTCAACTGTTCCTTCACTATTTTTAAATGCACCATTCAAGATTTCTACAGTATCTCCAACCTCAAAATCAACCTGAACAGACATATCCTGACGCCCTAAGCGACGTAAAACAGAATCAATTTCTTCCTGTGATACAGGGAATGGTTTAGCCCCTTTACCACTAGAGCCAATAAATCCTGTAACACCTGGCGTGTTACGAACTACATACCATGCTTCATCTGTCATGATCATTTGTACAAGTACATAACCAGAGAATAGATTTTTAGTTTTTTCAACAGGTTTACCGTTCTTATATTCAATTTCTTTTTCTTCCGCTACAACGATCTGAAACAATGAATCTTCTAAACCCATCGTTTTTACACGACGTTCAAGGTTTTCTTTAACACGATTTTCCTGTCCAGCATAGGTATTAACTACATACCATTCTTTCTTCAATTCAGCCATGTTTTCCTCCTAAATTAAGCTTTAACAATAAAATTGATCAAACCAGAAGCCACCAATTCACAAATAAAGAAATAAACTCCAAATAATAAAGTGAAAAGAATGACCATTCCACTTGTAGACATCAATTCTTTAAAAGTTGGCCATTTAACTGTTTTCAGTTCTCTGATTACACCAGCTGGTGAATAAACTCGATCTTTTTTTTCTTTTGCCATGATATCCCTCACTTCGTTTCCTTATGCAAAGTGTGTTTTTTACACTTTGGGCAGTATTTTTTTATTTCAAGACGCTGCAAATGCGTCTTTTTATTTTTTTCAGTTACATAGTTCCTAGATAAACATTCAGTACATGTAAGGATTACTTTGTCAGCCATAATCTTACCTCCCTTTTGTAACTAATAAAATGTAACATCAAATCAAGCATTCTGTCAATCCGATAAAATATACTTTTTCATTTTATTTATGCGATAACGAATACTTCTTACATTCATTTGAAGTTTTTCCGCAATAAATGCTGTACTAAAACCCTCCTGTTTTAATTCTAATATTTTTAGATCAAGCTCTGTAAACACGTTTTTCGCATCTGTTAATTTTTCCTCTACCTCAAGATGTAACATGACTTCTTCATGTACTGATTCGTTGCTTTGCGAAATCGCATTATTTAAATCTAAGTATTTTGAATCTTCTTTGACATAGTGATAGATTGGAAGCATTTTATACGAAATGGTTCTTTCACGTGAATAGCTTCGAACAACATTAACAACCATATTGTATAAGGAACGACGATAAAACGAAGTAAATGAACCATTGTATCCATAACGAAAATGTTCAAGGCATTTCACAAGAAGATAGTCTGCACGACTTAGAACATCTTTATAGATGGCCGTTCTATTATCTTGAAAATCACATTTTTCCTGTAATATTTTAATGACCATGGGTCGATAAAATTCAATGATTTCTTTTAGTGCATATTCATCTTTTTGATAGTAGTTATAAATTAATTCATTAACATTTTCTTTCTTCATGTTTCGCCTTTACTCTCTACAAATACGTAAATCATCGATCAGAGAATATCTGGTACAGTAAAACAGCACACGCTACACTAGCATTTAACGATGTGATCGTACCTACCATCGGCAATGAAACCATATAGTCACACTGTTTTTTTACCAAAGGTGATATTCCCTTCCCCTCTGATCCAATGACGAGGACCAAAGGCACATCATAGATACCTTCACGGTAATCGCGGGCATTGTCCATGTCACTGCCAACGACCCAGTATCCTTCTTTTTTTAGATTCCGTAACGTTTGCGAAAGATTAGTAACGATGCTGACAGGAACAGTATATGCTGCACCTGTGCTGACTTTAATAGCAGTTGGAGTTAAAGGAGAACTATTATGCTTAGTAATAAAGACACCTTGAACACCTGTACAGTCACAAGTTCTTAAAATGGCTCCTAAATTATGTGGATCTTGAATGCCGTCCAAAGCTACAAACAACCCTGGAGTTTTGGCCTTCTTTAGTAATTCTTCATAAGAATATGTCTTTATATCTTGTGTCTCACATATGATTCCCTGATGATGCGGATTCCCTGCTTTTTTATCCATCTGAGCGCGATTTAAAAACGTATAAGGAAGTTTTAGAGCTTGAACTCTCTGCAAGATCCTTTTGTCCTTAAGATCTTTTAAAAGATAAATCTGTTCAATTAAATCTGCATCTCTTTCAATCATGGTAAAAACATTTTTTCCATATACGATCATAGTTTGTCTCCATATTCTATTACTTTATCTAAAAGTAGTTCAAGTCGATCTTGATGTTCATATAAATATAAATATCCAATCAAAGCCTCCAATGCGGTTGCTTCTAGATAAGTTTTCCCATCCGCATTCTTTGCCTTAGAGTGAATTGTAGCATTTCTTCCTCTTTGAAGAATTTCACATTCCACTTCGTTAAAAAAATTTTCTTCACGAAGCGTTGATAAGATACAAGCCTGTCCTTTTGCACTACAGATACGTGCACTCTTCTTTTGTAGAATATCAGCTTTTCGATACCCTTTTTTTAAAATGTGTTCTCGCACCTTAAGTGTCATAATCGCATCACCAATCCAGGCAAGACTTGTCGCATTCTCAGTAACGATTTCCATTATAGAATTCCTTTGTCCTGCAGGATAGTTCTATATTCATCAGCTTTTGCGAAATCTTTTTCCTTTTTAGCATCCTGCCATTTCTGATACGTTGCTTTATCTGCATCACTTAATGTAATATGATCTAATTTAATACCAAGAACATACATCATTTTTTCTAGAACATTTACCAAAGAAGCTACTTTATTTTCATCAATTTCTCTTACGCGCAAAGATTGATTGAGAATTTTGACTGTTTCAAATACCTGCGCTATGGCATTTGGTGTATTTAGATCATCGTTGATCTCATCAATGAACTTTGTCCATAGATCTTCATCATAAGAATCAACATTCTTAAAATTGACAAGCTGTAATTTTACAATAGCTTGTTTATAAGCAGATTGAATTTTTGTTAATTCCTTTTTAGCTGTATCAATTATTTCATCAGATAAGTTCAATGGAGCTCTGTAATGAGCAGAAATCAAGACCCAGCGAATCGTATTACCTCCATGATGCGCAATTAGATCTTTTGCCCATAGCTTGCTTTTTTGTTCTTCCGTCATAGTAGACTTAGAAACTTTGGCGCCATCAATATTGATCATACCATTGTGTACCCACATGTTGGCAAGATGTGTATGATTACATACTTCACATTGGGCAACTTCATTTTCATGATGTGGGAATTTTAGATCCAATCCTCCACCATGAATATCGATCAACGGTTTCTTAAATACATTTTGTATCATGACTACACATTCAGTATGCCAACCAGGTCGTCCTTTTGACCAAGGTGAATCCCATTTGATTCCTTTTTCAGTAACTTTCCATAAAGTAAAATCTAATGGATTTTCCTTTTTTGTATTTTCATCAATACGTGCTCCAACCATTAAATCTTCCATTTTTTGATGTGATAATTCACCATACTTCGGATCACTGCTTACACGGAAATAAACATCTCCATCTACAACATATGCAGATCCATTTTTAACCATTTTATCAATAAATTCAATGATCTGATCCATCGTTTCAGTCACTCTAGGTGCTACATCTGGAAGATCAGCATTCAAGTTATTTCTAACTTCATTATACGCCTCAATATATTTATCAGTAATCTCTTTTTCTGAGACATTGTTTTCAATAGCCGCATTGATGATCTTGTCATCTACATCCGTGTAATTAGAAACAAATGTAACATCCAATCCTTGAGCACTTAAAGCTTTCTTTAATGTATCAAAGACCGCAATAGGTCGAGCATTTCCGATATGAGGATAATTGTAAACTGTAGGTCCACATACATACATGGATACCTTTCCCGGTTCAATTGGTTTTAATTCTTCAAGTTGCAGCGAATAACTATTATATAATTTCATAATGGGCTCCCTTCATATAGTGTAAAAAAGCATAAGTAAATACCTATGCTTCGATCATAAATACAGTTTGAAACAAGTTATTTTATTTGTGTTTGTTCATCCATTTCTAGAGATAGATCACGAAATTGTGCTAAAAGTTCTGGATCGATTCCATCTTCTTTCATACGCTCTAAATATGCAGCGTCTAAATCATTAACATCTTTGGTCAAATTATCTCTATCTTCATCAATCAAACGTGTTTTAATTGCCATAGAACACACCTCGTTTCAATATATTTAGAATACCCTATAATCACCTTTTTTTCAAGGCAGGCACATACAAGAAAAAAAGGATCCATAAGGATCCTTTTGATCATACATCAAGTTCTTACTTTAATTCAGAGAAGTATTTGATTGTACGAACCATCTGGCTAGTGTATGAATTTTCGTTGTCATACCAAGAAACAACCTGTACATGAGTGTTTCCATCAGCCATTTCATGAGCCATTGTCTGAGTAGCATCAAACAATGAACCATAACGCATACCGATGATGTCGCTAGATACTAACTGTTCTTCAGTATAACCGAAAGATTCAGTAGCAGCAGCTTTCATAGCAGCATTGATTTCATCTACAGTTACTTTTCCTTCAACAACTGCAACTAAGATAGTTGTAGATCCTGTAGGAGTTGGAACACGCTGAGCTGAACCGATAAGTTTTCCGTTCAATTCAGGGATAACTAGACCGATAGCCTTAGCAGCACCAGTAGAGTTAGGAACGATGTTAACTGCAGCAGCACGGCTACGACGTAGGTCACCTTTACGCTGAGGTCCATCAAGAGTCATCTGGTCACCAGTGTAAGCATGAACTGTAGTCATGATACCAGACTGGATTGGAGCTAATTTGTTCAATGCATTAGCCATTGGAGCCAAGCAGTTTGTTGTACAACTAGCTGCAGAGATAACAGTATCTTCTGGAGTTAAAGTTTCATGGTTTACATTGTAAACAATAGTTGGAAGGTCGTTTCCTGCTGGAGCAGAGATAACAACTTTACGAGCACCTGCTTTGATGTGTGCTTCAGCTTTAGCTTTAGAAGTATAGAATCCTGTACATTCCAAAACTACATCTACACCAAGGTCACCCCATGGCAATTTAGAAGCATCAGCTTCTGCATAAATTGTGATTTCTTTTCCATCAACTGTGATTGAATTTTCGCCAGCTGTTACTGTGTCAGCTTTAGCATAAGTACCCTGAGTTGAATCGTATTTCAACAAATGAGCTAACATTTTAGGGCTAGTCAAATCGTTGATAGCTACTACTTCATACCCTTCAGCACCAAACATCTGACGGAAAGCCAAACGTCCGATACGTCCAAATCCGTTGATTGCAACTTTTACTGTCATATCAGTAAATCCTCCTTTAATAATCATCAATATTATAGAATTTAGATACCCGTTTGTCAATGAATTAACTAGTCTAAAAGTGTAAATTATGTGTTAAAATATCTAAACCGTAATTCGTTAAATACTCTATATTTATTCCATTAAAAAAAAGTGTTAAAATATAGCTTATATAAGGAGGATCATTATGAATCAGTCAAAATTATTAGACTTGTTGGAAAGTGATGCACGACTAACGAGCCAGGATCTTGCCGATATTCTTAACGAGGATAAAGATGAGGTTGCCAAAGAAATCAAAAAATTAGAAGATGAAAAAATAATTTGTGGTTACCATACCGTTATAAATTATAACAAGGCATTACGAGACGAAAAAGTACTTGCCTATATAGAAGTGGACTGTATTCCACAAAGAAATAAAGGATATGATAAGACTGCATCTTTGATTGCAAATTATCCTGAAGTAGATACGATGTATTTATTAAGTGGTGATTGCGACTTTTTATGTTTGGTTCAAGGAAAAACAATGTTTGAAGTTGCACGTTTCGTATCTGATAAGATCGCCTGCGTTGAAGATGTCCGCAGCACAAAAACATTATTTGTCTTAAAGCAGTATAAACAAAGCGGTATCGTGATCGTTGATCAGGAAAAAGAAGAACAGCATAGATTGGTCGTGACACCATGAAAGAATTATCAAGAAAAGTAAAGGACATCAAGCCAAGTGGAATTCGTAAATTCTTTGATCTTGCCAATACGATGGAAGGCGTTATTTCACTTGGTGTAGGTGAACCGGATTTTAACACTCCTTGGCATATTTGTGAAAATGCAATTTATTCCATGAGTCAGGGAAAAACGCATTACACCGCAAATCGAGGATTATTAGAACTTAGACAGGAAATCTGTAAATTTCATAAAACTCGTTACAATCAAAACTACGATCCAGAAACGGAAACTTTGGTTACAGTTGGTGGATCGGAAGCTATCGATATAGCTTTTAGAGCATTACTTAATCCAGGTGATGAAGTAATCATGCTTGATCCTAACTATGTTGCCTATGCCCCAGCAGTTGAGTTAGCGGATGGCAAATGCGTTATGATCCAGTTAAAAGAAGAAAACGATTTTAAACTTTTACCTGAAGATCTAAAGAACGCTATTACCGATAAAACGAAAGCTTTGATGATCAACTTCCCTAGTAACCCAACCGGTGGTGTCATGACATATGAAGACTATGAAAAACTTGTTCCAATCATAAAAGAATCAGGGATCTATGTTATAAGTGATGAAATCTACGCTGAACTCAGCTTTGATCAAGAATTTGCCAGTTTAGCACAATTTGAAGAAATTCGTGATCAGGTCATTGTCATTAATGGATTCTCTAAAGCTTTTGCTATGACGGGATGGCGTTTAGGATATGTTCTATCCAACAAAGAAATAAGTGCTCAAATGACAAAAATCCATCAATACATCATTATGTCAGCTCCAACTGCTGCACAATATGCTGGTTTAGAAGCACTAAGAAACGGTATAGATGATGTACTTGTAATGAAAAATGATTATTTAAACCGAAGAAATTTGCTGGTTAATCGTTTAAATCGCATGGGACTAAAAACAAACATGCCTCATGGAACATTCTATGTTTTCCCAAACATTCAAATTACCGGGCTCTCCAGTGATGAATTCTGTGAAAAGCTTCTTGAAGAAGAAAAGGTTGCCTGTGTACCAGGAACAGCCTTTGGTGAAAGCGGAAAAGGATTTATACGCATCTCTTATGCTTACAGCTTAGATCACATCAAAGAAGCTTGCGATCGCATTGAACATTTCATTTCGTCTAGAATTAAATAGCAGCTGACTAATCAGCTGCTTTTTTTCTTACTTAAAAAGATCAGGAATTGTAATATTCCTGATCTTATGATTGTGTTAATTCTTTCATTGCCTGTTGGAAATGAACTGTTTTATTATGAGCATCTTCTTTAGAAGCTCCTTTGATACAATAGTAGAATTTACATTTTGGTTCTGTTCCGCTAGGTCTTACTGCAATCCAGCTTCCATCTTCTAGATAGTATTTCAATACATCTGACTTTGTGAAGCCAGTCAATTCAGTAACTTTGTCACCTTCTTTGATCACACATTCTTTATAATCTTCGCTCTTAACAACTTTCGTTCCACCAATTTCAGCTGGAGAATCCTTTCTTAGATTTGCGAGAATTTCTTTGATTCGGTTCGCTCCTGCTTCACCAGACAATGTTAATGCAACTTGACTTTCTTCATATGTTCCATGACGATCGTACAAACTGTCTAATACATCAACAAGATCTTTTCCTTCCTGTTTATAGTAAGCACAAGCTTCTGCCAACATCAAACAAGCTTGAGGAGCATCTTTGTCACGAACAAAAGGTTTGATCAATGATCCATAACTTTCTTCATAACCAAATACATAATTCTTTTCGTGTGTTACTTCATATTTGGCAACTTTTTCTCCAATGAATTTAAATCCAGTTAATGTCTTTTCAGTCGTAACACCATAATCAGCTGCGACTTTCTCACCTAAATCGCTTGTTACAACAGTATTGAACATAACAGGGTTTTCAGGCATTTTATTCTGTTTTGTCAATTGAGAACAAATATATTCAATTTCTACTGAACCAGACTGATTACCCGTTAATACAACATATTCACCATTGTGTTTTACACCTACACCCATTCTATCAGCATCTGGATCACATACTAATATCAAATCTGCATCATTTTTCTTTGCATATTCCAAAGCCAATTCATAAGCTCCTGGTTGTTCTGGATTTGGAGTTGGTGTATTTGAAAAATCTGGATCTGGTGTGCATTGTTCTTCAACAGGAATACAAGTATAACCAGCACGTTTATAAACTTCTTGAACTGGAATATTGGCTGTACCATGTTCTGGCGAAAATACGATCTTAATATCTTTATTTACATCCGGATTTAACTGAATGCTTAAAACATTTTTATAGTATTCTTCATCAACATCTTTACCTATAACAGTAATTAATTTTTTCTGTTCTTCTGTACAATTTGCATCAATAGCCAATTCATCTTCGATTGCATTAACTTGATCGATAACCTGTGCAGCTAAAGAAGGAATCAACTGACATCCTTTATCATCATACAATTTATATCCGTTATATTCTTTTGGATTATGACTTGCGGTAATCATGATACCCCCAAAACATCCTAAATGACGAACCGCAAAACTTAATTCTGGTGTAGGTCGTAGTGATTCGAATACATAAGATCGAATATTATTTTTAGCTAAAAGATCAGCACAGTCAAAAGCAAATTCTCTAGACATATGACGATTATCATATCCAATAGCAATACCTTTTTCACAAGCTTCTTTACCAGCGGCAATAATATAATTTGCATACCCTTGTGTTGCTTTACGAATCGTATGAATATTAATACGATTTGTACCCGGACCTAATAGTCCTCTCATTCCAGCTGTACCAAATTCAATTAATGTATAGAATGCATCGTTTTTTTCTTCTTCGTTCATATTTTCTAATACATCTTTATAACGAGCATCTAGATTTGGGTGATTCACCCATTTTTCATATCTTTCTTGAGTTAAAGACATAATAAATTCCTCCTGTTAAATTTCTAATGGAATTATAGCACAATTTGAGCAATATGTAATCGTTTTCAATCAAATATGATTAAAATCCATTGATCTTTTCAAAAATTCTCATATTGTTTTCCATATGAAAATAAAGAGGTCGACACAATTTAGTCAACCTCTTTCTTATCCTTAACTATTATAATTAAGCGATGATTTTCTGTGCGCGCAATACTTCTTCGATTGCAGCTACAGCAGCTTCTTCGTCTTCACCAGTACAGCTGATAGTAATTTCAGACTGAGTTGGGATTCCTAAAGACATAACACCCATGATTGATTTCATGTTTACTTCACGTCCTTTGAAAGCTACATTGATTTCACTTTTAAATTTACTTGCAGCATTTACAGCTACTGTTGCAGGACGTGCATGCAATCCAACTGGATCGATTACAGTTACAGTTACTTGTTTCATTATTAATTCCTCCTAATAAACCTAAAAATATTTTAGTCCATTTTTATCAATAAAACAATACTAAATAGCATTTTTTGATTACGCTTCCAAAATCAAAACATTTAATTCCTTTAACTCTCTTGCAAAGATACCATCTTTTATCACAAGACGTTTTGTAAATGTTCCATCATATACCAAGGAAGCACCACAACTAGGACTTCTTTTCTTTAGGATTGCTAATGTTATTTTTTCTTTTTTAGCAATTTCCAAAGCTTTTTTTGCTCCTAATTGATAAGGATACGTATAATCATTTCCATCTTTACCGATTACCTTATCTCCTATAATCTCACAAGGAATTCTAGGTACGGATAATCCACCCATCACTTCAGGACAGACTGGAATGATTTCATGTCCCTTTAATAATTCATTTAAAATAGGATCGTAGTTATTACCACCTGAATATTTACAGTTATGACCTAATAAACAGGCGCTGACCAATACTTTCATTTACTGATTCAACAACTCATCATATAACAGGCAATATGTTTTAGCACTGTTCTGCCAAGAAACATCGGAATTTAAAGCATTTGTGACTAACATATCCCAATCCTGCTTACGATTATAGTATACATCGATCGCATAATATAATGTGTGGATCAAATCATTTGAATCGTATTTTTCAAAGCTGAATCCGTTCCCTGTTTTATCATATTCATTATATGCATTAACAGTGTCTTTTAATCCACCTGTTTCACGCACAAGAGGTAAAGTACCATAGCGCAATGAACATAACTGAGATAATCCGCATGGTTCAAACAAACTTGGCATCAGGAACAAATCGCTTGCTGCATAGATTCGATGAGCAAGGCTTTCATTATATCCTTGATAGAAACAAATCTTTCCTTTATTGCCGTTTTCAAGCTCTCTGAACTTCTGTTCGATTTGTTTTTCGCCGCTACCTAAGATAACCAATTGAATTGGAGCTGCACATAATGCATCAAGTTGTTCCATCAAAAGATAGAAACCTTTTTGCCAAGTCAAACGACTTACACATCCAACCAACATTACATCTTTATTTTCATCTAAGCCCAATTCTTTTTGCAATGCCAATTTGTTTTTAAGTTTCTCACTTTTAATATTTACTTTATCAAAGTGATATGGAATTTCTGGGTCGGTTTTAGGGTTCCACAATTCAATATCGATTCCATTTACAATGCCCCACAAATCATACTTACGCATATTCAATACCGCTTCTAGATGTTCACCATATTGACTTGTAAGAATCTCCTGTGAGTATGTTGGAGAAACAGTAGTGATTTTATCAGAATAAAGGATACCTGATTTCATGAAGGAAATACCTCCGTCGAAACGCACGTTTCCGTTATCTAATAGATAATAAGGTAAACCTAGACATGAATCTAACATTTCAGGGCCAAAGTTTCCTTGGAACGCTAAATTATGGATCGTGTAAACAAAACGAATCGCGTTGTAACGTGAGTCATTGTTATGCGTTTCTTTGATCATACAAGGAATCATACCAGTATGCCAATCATGACAATGGATGATATTAGGCCAGTAGTTCAACTGATTCAACATTTCGATAACAGCTTTCTGGAAATACGCAAAACGTTCTCCATCATCCTGATATCCATATAATGTATCTCTTTCAAAGTAACCTTGATGCTGGATAAAGAAGAAACAAACATCATCTACCATTTTTGAGTATACACGTACAGGAACTTCCTGATAGTTAATAGATACTGTATATTCACAATCGAAATACAATTCATCCATGTATTTTTCAGCAATCTTGCGATATAAAGGCATTACTACTTTCACTTCATGACCCTTTTCTGTCAAAGCTAAAGGCAATGAACCAATAACATCGGCAAGACCACCTGTTTTAATGAAAGGAAGGCCTTCACTGGCAACCATTAAAATTGAAGCCATTAAACATTCTCCCTTCTACCGATATACAAAGGATCTTCCGCATTACCGATCAATTCTTTTTTCTTAAGAACCTTAGAATGTTTATCAATGATCACATTCTTCAATACAGCATCTTCCCCAATGACAACATCGGACATAATAACACAGTTTTCAATCTTAGCACCTTTGCCAATTACACTTCCACGACCAATGATCGAATTCTTTACAGATCCGCTGATCTGACATCCATTGGCAATAAATGAACCGCTTGCACTTCCACCTTTTAAATAAATTGCTGGTGCTGTATCACTTGTACGAGTGTAGATTGGCCAAGAGTCTTTAGAGAACTGTTTCATTTGAGATTCTTCCAGTAAAGCTAAATTACTTTCAAAATAAGAACGTAAATCATTGATACAGTAAACATTTCCACGATAGTTGATTGCACGAATATCCATATCAACACAGTGATCATTTACGATATCTTTGAACCAGTACATACTGCTGACTTTACGTGCTTCCTTAACAAGTTGAATAAATAATTCTTTTGATAAGATATAAGTTTGCAAAGAAAGAGCACGGGTCTTGTAATTACCAAGATTCTGTTCAATCTTTAATACACCTTTTTGGCGATTCATCTGTAATACATCACAGTTGATATATTTATCTTTTGCATCATCTACGTTTTGATAAAGAATAGAAATCTCTGCTCCACTTTCAATGTGCTGATTTAACAAATCTTTATAATTTGCTGTATAGATCATATTAACTGGTGCAATGATTACATAATCATTGGTGTTATCTTCAATCTGATTAATATTGTTGTAATAACTTTCTACATCTGGAGCAAACTCTGGATTACCGCGACCCTCTTCATTGTAGTATGGAATCAAATCAAGGCTACCATGTTTTGAATTGATATTGTATTGACGGCCATCTCCAATATGCTCGATCATAGGGCGAGGATTTCCCTTGATGAAAACCTGGATCTCATCAATTCCTGAATTTGTCATATTTGAAATCGGAAAATCGACAAGACGATATCTTCCTAAAAAGTTAAAACCTGCGATAGGACGATATTCCTGCAACCCTTGAACATATACGTTAAGTCCGTTGTATGTAATAATTCCTAATGCGTTACACATATGCTTACTCACCTTTCTTTACTCGTTTTGAGATCAGAGCAATTTCTTTATTATCTAAAGAACCTACAACTGCACCAGCATCGATCTTAACACCTTCGGCAACGATAGCACGATACACTTTAGCTCCTTCTCCAACATGAACACCTGGCATCAATACAGCCTGCTGTACATCTGCACCTTCTTCAATTGTCACATGATTGAACAAAACAGAATCTTTTGCGTTTCCACGGATAATAGCACCCTGGTTAATGTAACAATGTTCAACTGAACCAGTAGAACTTACATAGTGAGGTAAAGCTGGAACGTCTTCTGTATAAATCTTCCAATTTGGATCATCTAGATTTAATTCATTATTCTTTTCTAACAAGTCCATGTTTGCTTCCCACAAGGAATCGATAGTACCAACATCTTTCCAATATCCTTCGAATTTATAAGACATTAAATTCTTACCTTGTTCAAGGAATGAAGGAATGATATTTTTACCAAAATCATGAGCACTGCCTTCAACTTGAGCATCTCCGATCAACTCTTTTCGTAAAGCTTTCCAGTTAAAGATATAAATACCCATACTTGCCAAGTTTGATTTTGGCTGTGCTGGTTTTTCTTCAAATTCTATGATACGTCCATTTTCATCACAGTTCATGATACCAAAACGACTAGCTTCTTTCATAGGAACTGGTAAGACTGCAATTGTACAGTCAG
The DNA here is from genome assembly GCF_028321995.1 of Faecalitalea cylindroides. Classification (NCBI taxonomy): domain Bacteria; kingdom Bacillati; phylum Bacillota; class Erysipelotrichia; order Erysipelotrichales; family Erysipelotrichaceae; genus Faecalitalea; species Faecalitalea cylindroides. Next base: position 84,757 of record NZ_JAQLXG010000005.1, on the reverse strand, counting down.
CATTATTGGCTTTATGACAAGATAACATATCTGCATAATCCATTTTATAAATGTGGTCTCCAGAAAGGATCAAAACGTATTCTGGATCAAAGCGATCGATAAAGTCGATATTCTGATTGATCGCATCGGCAGTACCTTGATAAACATCAAATTTAGTTCCATCTTTTTCACGTGGAGGTAAAACATAGACACCACTTCCTCGAGTATCTAAGCCCCATCTTTGTCCAGCACCAGCATAAGCATTCAACTGAACTGACTCATACTGTGTCAAAACACCTACTATATCAATATTAGAGTTTGCACAGTTGCTCAAAGGAAAATCGATAATACGATATTTTCCACCAAAGTATACGGCCGGTTTCGCATTGTTTTTTGTAAGATCAAACAAACGAGTTCCTCGACCACCCGCTAATATCATTGCGAGCATATTATTTTGTTTCATACTCATCCTCCTATTTAGTATATTTACTATTAAAGTATATCACTTTTTTCTAAAAATAAAATGCTTTTCCGGGCTTTTTGTATGCGTTTACATAATTTTAATGAAAAATAGTTGAAAATTTTACTTCTCAACTATTTTTATAACTATTCACTTCTTAAAGCTTCTACTGGATCTTTTTTACTTGCATACTTTGATGGAATCAAACCAGCAATAATAGTCAATAATAAGCTTATTAATACTAAAATTATTCCACCCTGCCATGGCAAGATTGCAATATTAGCCACACCAGTATAATGCTCAACGATTGTGCTGATTGGGAAATTTAAGATCAATGTAATCACAATACCCAGTACACCAGAGATCAATCCTTCAATGAAAGTTTCGGCATTGAATACTCGGGAAATATCTTTCTTAGAGGCTCCAATAGCACGAAGGATTCCAATTTCTTTTGTTCTTTCTAGTACAGAGATATACGTAATGATACCAATCATAATGCTCGAAACGATCAAAGATACGCTGACAAAACCGATTAATACATAACTTATCATATTAATGACTGTAGAAACACTTTCTAACATCATTCCTATAAAGTCATTATATGTGATCACATCCGCCATTTCACCATTTGATTTTTGTTCTTCATTGTAATCATTGATCATATCACTGATCAATTCTTTCTGTTCGAAACTGGATGCATAAATTGAGATTGCCGTTGGAGAATCCGTATCTACAACTCCAATTTTAGAAAGATTGCTTTCATATGTCGCATTGACATTTTCATTGTAACTAGCCATATATTGCATCAATTCAGATTCAGACATAGAAGCCATCATCATTCTTTGTTCGTCTGTTAAATTCGATAAGGATAATTCATCTTGTTCATCAAAAGACTGTCCAGTAAATACATTGGTGTTTGGATTATCTATTTGTTGTTTAGCTATCTCGCTTTGGGATGACTGTTCGATAATATAATCCTGCATATCATCTGTGTACATCACACCACCCATGGTCATACGTTTTACTGATGAATCTTTTGGTTTTATTATACCTACAACTTTTACTTCCAAGGCATTGTCTACTACATTTTGAACAAATTCTTCGTCATCGCTTTGATCAATCCAAACACCATTGGATTCTCTATATAAATCAGAAGGTAAAACAAGCTTAAAGCTCATATTCAAAATCTCCTCTGGAGTATACGATACTGTATCAGAAGTTTCGATTTTTTCAATATTACCATTTAGCAATTGATTGTAATTATTAACCAATTCATCCTGGTCCATCAAACCTAATGAATATAAAGCGTAATCTGTAATCTGATTATTCTCATCTACAGCCAAAACAACTTCATTATAGTCATTAGCCCATTCGCCATTTACCAATTCATATTCTTCATCTCTTAAAACAGAACTTGTCGGTAGTTTTGTCCAGACTTCATTATTAGCCATCGTTGTGCTTGAAGACATAAACTGGTTCTGCAAGCTCATCATGTCTGAGAAACCTAGCCTTTCCAGTAAGCCATTTGGACTTACCTGAATTAGTCCTTTGTCCCCATTGTCATTATAGATAAGCGGTGTAATACTGTAATCATACTCAATTGCCTTGGTATTCTTTACAAATTCTTTCCCCTCTTTTGAATCCAAATATTCTTTAAAAGCTGTCAGGTTATTAGATTCTTCACTAGATAAAGAATTTAAAATATCATTTACATACGGTCTAGAAGTTATATTATCAGTATCATTGACGCTTTCATCACTGTGCATTTCCATCATAGCTGACATCATAGCTGACATATCCATAGAATTATCTTGTATCTCTATTGGATAAGATGCCATCGTATCATTTTCTACAGTATTAATATATGTTTGCACACCGTTTGATAAAGATAAGATCAATGCGATACCGATGATACCAATACTTCCCGCAAAGCTGGTTAAGAATGTTCTTCCTTTCTTTGTCATCAAGTTGTTTAAACTCAAAGATAAAGCAGTCTTAAATGACATAGATGGTTTTGCCAGATTCTCTTGTGATACATCAATTTTTTCCTGTTCAGATACTGGATCCGAATCACTTTGTATCTCTCCGTCCAGTAATCGAATGATGCGTGTTGAATATTGCTTAGCAAGATCTGGATTATGTGTAACCATAATGACCAATCGATCTTTTGCAATTTCTTGTAAGAGATCCATGATCTGTACACTTGTCACCGAATCCAAAGCACCCGTTGGCTCATCTGCCAGTAAGATATCCGGATTGTTCACCAAGGCGCGTGCAATCGCAACTCGCTGCATTTGCCCTCCTGACATTTGAGTTGGCTTTTTATCCAATTGATCTTTTAGACCAACTTTCTCTAAAACCTCAATCGCTCTTTGGCGACGCTCTTCTTTTCCAACACCTGTCAATGTCAAAGCAAGCTCAACATTGGATAATACGCTTTGATGCATGATCAAGTTATAACTTTGAAAAACAAAGCCTACACGATGATTACGATATGTATCCCAATCTTTATCAGAATAATCTTTTGTAGATTTTCCATTAATGATCAAGTCTCCACTTGTATAATGATCTAAACCTCCTATGATGTTTAAAAAAGTTGTTTTACCACATCCACTCTGTCCTAGAATTGATACAAATTCATTGTCTCTAAATGTAACAGAAACTCCTTTTAATGCATGAACAACTTCATTGGATGTTTGATAATCTTTGACTAGATTTTTACACTCTAACAAAATATTCACCTCTAATTTAAATATGTTGTTATTATACATTTATTTAAGTCACTTAACAATATTTGTGAAGAAAAAGTTACTCTACAATGTGATAGAGTAACCATTCACTTAGTAAGTTTTTTAACAATATCTTGTAATTGATTTAATTGATCAGAAAGTTTTCGATCCGGGAACGCACGTACAATATGTTTTTTACGTAATTCATCGATCATCTCAACACGTTTTTGAATTCTTTTCCTAACAACATCCAATTCTTTATGATCATTGATCCATCTTTCAAATTCTTCATTTAGAATATCACGATCCGATTCAAATTGTGCTCGTAATTCGTCAATATCTTCTTTCAATTTCAAGAACACTTTCTTACGACGCAATAATACAATGACTGTATTGACAATATCGATCACAAAGAAAATTGTAAACATGATTAGGAAGATAACCAAAAAACCTAAAGGAATTCTCTCAACAAAACGACTCACGATAGGATGAAGGCCATAAACAACCACTAATGCCATTAATCCAAACAACAGTGAGTTTTGAAGACAAATTCTACCATTGATGTTAAATGGATATGTACTATAATCCCACCATCTAGTTGCGAATAACTTTTCCATAACAAAGCTTGTAATATATTCGAGAATGCTTGTTAAGACCATTCCAAATATAAAAACGACAATTGGATGTTTAGAAACCATTAGCAAAGGATAAATTACAAGCAAAGCTCCAAAACCATAGATTGGACAATAAGGACCATATAAGAAACCACGGTTAATAAATTTTCTTTTTCCAATCCCACAATAAATATCTTCACAAACCCATCCTAAAAAAGCATAAACAATGAAATAAGTATAAGCATATAATAATTCCATATTAACCCTCTTTCATCGTTTCTGACAATTTTGCGTTTGCTAACATCAAACGAATTCGATTTTCCTGATTTACTTTAGAAGCGCTTGGATCATAATCAATTGCGACAATATTGGCTTCAGGATATTTTTCTTTGATACGACGAACCATTCCCTTGGCAACGATATGATTTGGAAGGCAGCCAAATGGCTGAGCGGAAATGACATTGGTAACTCCAGATTTTATTAAAGAAACAACTTCACTTGTTAACAGCCAGCCTTCTCCCATCTTAACTCCTTTATCAATAAAACCTTTTCCGTTTTCTATGACTTCACTAAAATCATCAGGAGCTGTAAATGTTCCATCTTTATTAATTGCATCAATAAATTGTTTCTGCATGTGCATAATAATACCCTTCGCCATCGAATATAAAGGATAGCTGATCGCATTACGATTATAATACTCATGATCGATCAAACCATTTTCAACGCAATACAAACCAAAATCCATAACACCCGATAAAACTGGTTCAAACCCTTCATTAATCAAGTAATCGACTAGATTTTGATTTCCTAGAGGAGAATATTTCATATAAATTTCTCCAACAATACCTATACGAATCTTTTTTTCATCGTTTCTTGGAATATTTTTAAAGCGTTGTATCATATATTTATAAATCTGTTTTGATTTACGATATTGATTATTGTTAAAATACTCAACTAAATCATTCAAGATATCATCTATTACCTGATCCGTTTGACCTTTGATCTTTTCATATGGCTTTACTTGATTTTCCAGCCGCATCAATGCATCTCCATATAATACAGCATAAAGCACCTCCATGATCAAAGCTGGGGTTAATTTAAAAGCGCTGTCCTTTTCAAGACCTGAGAAATTTACCGAAAGGCATGGTATATGCTGCCACCCTTCCATGGCAAGAGCTTTTCTTAACAAAGGAAGATAATTGCTGGCACGACATCCTCCAGCCGTCTGTGTGATAACCAAAGCTACATGATCAAGGTCATACTTTCCACTTTTTAAGGCATCAATAAACTGTCCAATGACCAACAAAGCTGGATAACATGTATCGTTATGAACATGGCTTAATCCTTCTTCTTTTACAGAATCTTTCATATTTTCCAACACTTCAACTTTATATCCGTTTTTCGCAAAGATAGGTGTGAACAAACGAAAATGAATCGGTAACATTGAAGGTACCAGGATTGTGCTGGTCTCTTTCATTTCCGGTGTAAACTTAGCATATGAATTATCCATGTTGACCCCCTTTATTTTGTGCAAGTGCTGACTGTAAAGAACGTAGACGAATCTTTACTGCACCCTGGTTATCGATTTCATCAATTTTGATTTGTGTATAGAATTTATGACCTTCTTTCAAGATTGCCTTCACTTCATCGGTCGTGATCGCATCAATTCCACATCCAAAACTTACCAGCTGGATCAAGTTCATATCTGGATTTTCACATACATAATGTGCAGCTTGATATAATCTAGCGTGATATGTCCACTGATTTAAAACATTAACCTTATGTGCTGGCTGTCTAGGAACACTTTCTTCGCTGACCACTACAAAACCTAGTGTTGTCAAAAGTTGATTGATCTGATGATTTACCAATGGGTCTAAGTGATATGGACGACCACATAATACAGCTATCTGTAAATTATGCTCACGCGCAAATTTAACGGCATCAATATGTTTTTGAACCAATTCTTCATGAAAATCGCGATATTTGTTCATAGCCGTTCTAAAGGCAATTTTGACATCATTTTTATTGAAATGAATATCGACAGTTTCAAAAGCTTTGATCATCTTTTCAACAAAGTTCTTCTCGTTGTCAAAACTGATAAATGGGTACAAGAATTTTGTATTATTTAAATCCATATTAGCTGCAATTACTTCTGGATAATAAGCAACTAAAGGACAGTTATAATGGTTATCTGATTGATTTTCATCCAAGTTATAAGTCATACAAGGATAAAAGATCAAAGGAAGTTCTTGATCTACAAGTTGTTTAATGTGACCATGTACAAGTTTTGCGGGAAAACAAGCCGTATCACTTGGAATTGTATGCTGTCCATCATGATACATATCCAATGTACTTGGTGTGCTCCATACAACTTCATACCCTAAGACATCAAAGAAATTTGTCCAAAATGGTAATAAATCATAATTATTCAATACTAAAGGCATACCAATCTTCTTATCATGAGAAATATTTTTTTGAACCTTTTGCATCATAGATGCCTTTTCTTTGAAAAGATCGGGAATTTCCAATTTTTCTTTTTGATCATGAATGATCATCTTTTCGCACTTATTTCCTGCAACTAGACGACTACCATCTGAAAAAGTATTAATTGTTAAAGCACAATGATTTGTACAACCTTGACAAGTTGTAGAAACCGACTTATGAGTGAAATTTTTTAATTGTTCATAATTTAAGATTGAACTTCGTGTACGATGAAGTTTTTGAGCGTATAATGCAGCACCAAAAGCTCCCATTAAATGTGCAATGCTGGGACGTATTACTTCTAAGCCAAGCTCTTGTTCAAAAGATCTTAGAACTGCATCGTTTTGGAAAGTTCCGCCTTGAACAACGATATGTTCTCCGATATCTTTTTTATTCTTCGCACGAATTACTTTATATAAAGCATTTTTGACAACGGATTTACACAATCCGGCTGAAATATCTTCGATCGTCGCACCATTCTTTTGAGCTTGTTTTACACCTGAATTCATAAATACAGTACATCTAGTTCCCAGTTCAACAGGATTTTTTGATTTTAGTCCCAATTGAGCAAAAGTTTCAACATCATACCCTAAAGATTTAGCAAATGTTTCGATGAATGAGCCACAACCGCTGCTGCATGCTTCATTCAATACGATATCATCAATTCTTCCATCTCGAATCTTAAAACATTTGATATCCTGACCACCTATATCAAGAATATAATCCACCTCCGGATTAAATAAGCAGGCAGCCGTATAATGCGCAATTGTCTCAACGATCCCACCATCTAAATGGAAGGCGTGACGCATTAATTCTTCCCCGTATCCGGTTGCATACGATCCATAGATACGAATATTTGGATTTGTTTCATATATCTTCATCAAATCTGCTCTAACGACCGCTAAAGGATCTCCTTTATTAGATGTATAAGATTCATACAATATTTCATGATCTTCATTTAATAAAACGAGTTTTGTCGTCGTTGATCCAGAATCGACACCAAGATAAGCCTTACCAGTATATAAACTTAAATCTGCATATTTAGCATCACTTTGATGATGACGAGCTTTGAAGGTCTCATAATCCGCTTTATCTTCAAACAAAGGCCTTGTACTTTCCGTGCTGGATGGTGCGTTCAAAAGATCTTCAAGTATAGAAACAAGTTCATCTCTTGTAAACATCTTGTCTGCACATAAAGCAGCTCCTAAGGCGACAAAATTGATCGCGGTATCTGGACAAGTAATTTGATCGTCTGCAAGTTTCAAAGTTTCCTGGAAACGATCTCTTAGACCAGACAAGAAATACAAAGGGCCTCCTAAAAACAAAACATTTCCCTCAATATTTCTTCCTTGCGCTAAAGATGTGATCGTCTGATCTACGACTGCTTGAAAAATACTAGCACTCAAATTCGATTTGCTGACGCCTTGATTGATCAAAGGTTGTACATCCGTTTTCGCAAAAACTCCACATCTAGATGCGATTGGATAAATCTTATCATGTTTCAAACTAACTTCATTCATCGTTTCAAGATCAACGTCCAATAAACTAGCCATTTGATCGATAAATGCACCAGTACCACCTGCACATGTTGAGTTCATACGTTGTTCAATAGAACCTTTAAAGAATAATATCTTTGCATCTTCTCCACCTAGTTCTATAGCACAATCAGTATCTGGATAATATTTACGAATAGCTGTCGCACTGGCAAATACTTCTTGAACAAAAGGAAGCTTTAAATCATCACATAAACCTAAGGCTCCTGAACCACTTATCGCAAACTGAAATGGTTCCTTCGTATATCTTTCTAGTTCCTTAATTTTCTCTAAAGCTTTTTGACGCACCTGCGCCTTATGTCTTTCGTAGCTTTTATAACAAATTTGTTGATTTTCATCGAGCACTACAGCTTTTATCGTTGTGCTGCCTATATCAAAACCAATCTTATAAGTCATACATACACCCCACTAAATATGTTATTATACTCATTTTTTCAAAAAAATCACTTATTTTAATCAAATTTGTTAAGATGCTTAAATATCTACATTAACATAATAAAAAAACTTGCAGAAATCTGCAAGTTATTTAATATGAAACAGTCTTTTTAAACCTCTTTTGATGACATCAAAAAAGCTTAAGGAGCGAAACATTCTGTCTTCTGGAAAGTATTTTTTTACTTCTTTTAACGTCTTAATATTATCTCGCGTAGAGAATGTAAAATGCATGCCCTCTTTGGTGAATATCACAAAACGTGAAATTTTCTTTTTAAAAAGAACACTTGCTTCAACACGATCAACTTCTGTCCAAGGAATCTGAATAAAATCCTGAACATTCTTTTCATTATAGAATTCAAAAGCTTTATCACCAATCATGATATTTCCATAGGTTGTTAATCCAAGCATAGAAGTTGCATGGATCGTAAAATCAACTTTCGTATTTTGCGACTGAGCCATGGTTTCCTCCTTTTAAAAAAAGGCCGGGATACCCGGCCTAAAAGACTTTAGTCCAAAGATTATTACATGATACCTGCTAAGTGAGCCAAGATACCAACGATGAACAATGCGATGATGATAACGATTGGAGAAACTTTTTTCTTCAACAACCAGCAACATAGCAATGTTAATAATAGAGCAGCAAGACCAGGAATCAACTGATCTAAGTTAGCCTGTAATGTAGTTTCTTTGATTTGGTTAAGACCTGCACCGCCCAATGAATTATATTGTTCTAAGGCAGATTTGATGCCTTCTGCATCCCCAGTGATTTTTGACCAGTCAATGTAAGCACCTGCAGATTGTTCAACACTAGATACAACTGGCGTAAATGAAATACTTACCCAACGCTGAACCAAGCCGCCGATGATGAACATACCAAGAATACTTGCGCCAGAAGTGATTTTTCCTAGCAATCCACCAGACAAGTCTTTAGTAATTTCTGTACCAACTTTATACCCAAATTCCTGAGTATACCAAATAAATGCAAAACGAATAACGTTCCATGCTACGAAGAATAAGATAGGTCCCATGATACTTCCTGACAATGCAAGAGAAGCACCCATTGCACCTAAGATAGGTCTCAATGTGAACCAGAATGCAGGGTCACCAACACCAGCCAATGGACCCATCATACCAACTTTTACACCCTGGATAGCTTCATCATCGATTGATGCACCATTTGCCTTATCTTCTTCTAAAGCTAATGTAACACCAACAACTGGAGCTGATACATAAGGATGTGTGTTGTAGAATGCCATATGACGTTTCAATGCAGCAATCTGATCTTCTTTGTTAGGATATAGACGTTTGATTGCTGGAATCATTGAATAGCACCAACCACCATTCTGCATACGTTCATAGTTCCAAGAACCTTGAAGGAACTGATGACGGAACGCTACAGAAAAACGGTCTTTTTTAGTTAATTGAATTCTTTCAGCCATTTTATTTTACCTCCTTCAAGTTTCCTAGTAATCATTTAAGATATCTCCTAATGGATCACCAGAACCAGTGTTTCCATTAGAGCCACCACTTTCTTTAAGTCCTAAGTAAACAAGTGCGATAACAACACCGATTACACCAAGACCGATCAATGTGATTTCGCTGATACATGCAACAACGAAACCTAAAGCAAAGAATGGCCAAGTTTCTTTTGTAGCCATCATGTTGATAACCATCGCGTAACCAACAGCAGCTACCATTCCACCACCAATACTCATACCATCAGCTAACCAAGCAGGCATTGCTTCCAATGCAGCCTGAACAGCTTCAGCAGGAATATAGCATAGTGCAACAGCAGGAATAGCAATACGAACACCTTGCATCAAGATTACGATAATCTGCCAAGTTTCGATTCCACGGAAGTTACCTTTTTCTGCAGCAGCATCCATGAAATGAACGATTGGAATTGCCAATGTACGACAAACCATTGTTAAGAATAAACCAGCTACTGACAATGGAATAGCAACAGCAATCGCTGAATCAATAACAGTCTGAGCATCTGTTGCTCCACCTAAACCTTTAACCATGATGATTGCAGAAGCTACAGAAGCTAATGCAGCATCTGGTGCAACAGCCGCACCAATGTTTGCCCATCCAAGAGCAATCATCTGAAGTGAACCACCAAGAATGATACCTTCTTCTAAGTATCCACTTACTAAACCGATCAATGTACATGCCACGATTGGCTGATGGAACTGGAATTCATCCAATATACCTTCCATACCAGCAAGAAGGGCAACGACAGCGATCAGCAAAATTGTAATAAAAGACATATATTTTCCTCCTAATTATGCTAGTTCGCTTTTTGCTTTGTTTAACAGATCTTCAATCTTTTCTGGAGAATCAGATGGAACTTTACGTACATCAAATTTAACTCCTAGAGACTGGATCTTTTCAATTGTATGAACATCATCCATGTCCATCGCAACAGTTTTAGAGCATACAACTTTACCTGCTGAATGAGCCATAGAACCTAAGTTCAATTCTTTGATATCAACTCCACCCTCGATTGCGCGTAATGCATCTTGAGGAGTTTCGAATAGAAGCATTGCTTTAGTTGCTCCAAAACGTACGTCTTTAGCAACCTTGATCATCTTATCAACAGGAACAACGTTGGCTTTTACTCCTGGAGGAGCCGCCTGTTCAATCATGCTCTTTCTTAATTCATCTTTACTTACTGCATCAGATACAACGATAATACGTGTTGGAGAAACTGCCTTTGTCCATGCAGTCGCAACCTGTCCATGCAATAAACGAGTATCAATACGAGCTAATACATATTTGATCTTTCCATCACCTAATACTGTACCTTCAGGAATAGCCCCACGTGGTTCAACCTGAGCTTGTACTGGTTCTGGTTTTTCTGGTTCAAGTTCTTCTGGACGAACTTTTACACCTTCTCTAGCTGTCTCTAAGATATGAGCAGCGATTTCATGTGCTTTTTCCATAGACATTCTTGAAGCATATGTTTCAATCAACATAGGTAAATTCAAACCTGTAACGATTGCCCATTTATCTTCATGTCCAGCGATCAAGCCATTTGCCTGATTAAATGGTGTTCCACCCCAAAGGTCAACTAGGAACAACACTTCATCCTGGCTTTCGAAAGAAGCAATTGCAGCTTCCATTTTTTCCTTAATGTCTTCTGGTCCTTCGCTTGGCATTAAAGTACAGGCTACACAATCTTGTTGTTTACCAAAGATCATTTCACCAGACTGTAAGATACCATTGGCAAATTCACCATGACTGGCAATGATAATTCCTACCATCTTTTTACGTCCTTTCTTTTTCGCTTATAGCGTAGAAGAATCAAGAAAAAAAGCCAACAAAAACTACATAAATATTATTATATGAGATTATTAATATTATTATATGAGATTATTGTAAACGCTTAAATTCCTGATAACTGATTAAAGTATAGCATTATTAGTTGATTCAATCAACGAATTTACACATTTTTTCACATATTTAATCTATTATTTATGTTAATTTGACATAATTTGTTAAATAAAAACATTCTCTAAAATAAGTACTAATAATATCTAGACATCTTCTTTTTTTATCGCGATGGATATATTGAAACAGTGCAATTTGATAAATAACCTATAATCCCAATAATCAAACAAGGTAATAGAAAATCAAGCCCGAATACTTCTAAGATCAATACCATTCCAGTTAAATATGCATTAGTTGCGCTCATAAACACAGTTCCATACCCTAATGCAGAACAAAAGAAAACTGGAAAACCTAATATATGTCCAAGCATATATCCACTTAAAGCTCCAATTGAAAATAAAGGAGTTACTTCTCCACCATAAAAACCTGCAGCAGCACTTAAAAGTGTTAATATAAATTTAAATAAAATGTCACTTTTAAGAACATTTCCGTTTATAAATACTTCCTCTATTAAATTTTCACCTGATCCTGAATATCGACCTTGTGTAAAGATCATAAACATCATTATCATTAGACTCAATATAATAATACGATACTTGTTATTGGGTAACTTTTCATTTATAAATTTTTTTAAACTGTTTAAACTAAATGCAAACGCTTTGCCAATTAAAGTCAAACACAAAATTAAAATTAGCAGCTTTATAATATTCTTTATTTCTACAGCAAAACTGTATTGAAAGACATAGGAAACTCGATGAAAACCAAATAGTGCTGCACAAAGGGTTGCCATAGACGAAGATATCAAACAAGGTATGATTGCTTTATATTGGAATTTTTTTGTGTTAAATACTTCGCAGGCAAAAACAGTAGAAGTGATTGGACAACAAAAGAGACCTGAAAAAGCGGCAGCCACTCCCATCGGTATGACATATTCAATAACATTCATCCGATTACAAAAATGTTTTGAAATCGCAGCCCCCATTTGCATAGATACTCCAGCTCTACCAGTACTAACACCACAAAAATGAGATATTAAACAAGATACAAGTGCGAAACAAGCATTCTTCAATGATAAAGAACTGTTTTCATTCTTCTCGGCTTTGAAAACAACATCCATTCCGTTCTTCTCTTTTAATTGTGATTGAGCCAATAAAATCAAGATACCTGCAAATGGAATCAATAAAAAGATATAGGGCATAAATTGAGCTCTATACCAGTTTGCCTGATTTACCAAAATTTTAAAGAAAGACTCGATAGTTCCAACTATTGTTCCAACACCGACAGCCGCTAAAATCAATATAATATATTTCTTCATCCTAATTTCCCTTGTTATATATTATATACCATAAAAAAATCTTTACAGCAAAGCTGTAAAGATCATTGATTATTCAATTGTAATAGTAGTCTTCCACAAACCATGTAAGTTGCAATATTCGTAAATAGTAACTTCACCAGTGCGACCCTTTATATCAAATTCAGTATGTGGTTTATTATTTGGCGTTAATCCAGATCTTTCGATACTTCCATCGGCAAATTCTGCCCAAATTGATGTGATCCAATGCTCTGGTGTCATCGGATGATCTACACTACCAACATTAATAATTAGCTTATCTCCTTCAACGCTTACTACTGGAACATGTTTTTCAGTAGCTGCATCTGTGTCTCCTGCTTTTAATAAACGAGCTGGTTTTCCACAGCAAACAATTTCTCTTTGTGCATCAACTGGATCAATCACTTCATATACAGTCTTGCATACATCACACTTATAAATATTCATAATAGAACCTCCTCTTTATATTGACATTATATCAATGTTCGAGATAATTAGTCTATGAATATGCTCAACAAAATAAAAACAATTCGCTGCAACAACAATTTAGTATATGTGGTCTTAAAACAGGATATGGAAATACAGCAATTTTATGAGGTGTTCTACATTTCTAAAAATCGCCAAAAACTATTTAACATCAATGCCGATGCTATACTGTACGCCAATAAAACATATACAATCACGACAAGACGAAAAAACGAACACATTCAGACAAGTCCTCATGACATAGAAATTGTATATGAAGACGATATTTGCCTTATTGTCAACAAGCCAACAAATTTATTAATTCACGATGATGGTGCAAGTCCTGATACACTTTGTTCACGAGTAAATTTTTATACTCTTTGTAATAATTACAAGTTTTTCGCTTACCCTATTCATCGAATTGATAAAGAGACAAGTGGTCTTGTTTTCTTTGTCAAACATCCTTTCTTTCACAGTTTTTTTGATCATCAAATCCAGGAACATATCATAAAAAAACAATATTTAGGTGTTGTACAAGGAACTTTTCCATATCGACATAAACATATAGAAAAGCCAATCTCAAGAGATCGACACGATGCAAAAAAGATGATTGTCTCCAACAAAGGAAAAACAGCCATCACAGATGTATATAAAGTAACAACGAAAGATCACTATTCACTATTAAGCATTGGTATTAAGACAGGACGAAAACATCAGATACGCACACACCTAAAATACATAGGGTACCCTATTGTTAATGATCCATTATACGGACATATCTTAGATAATCGAAAACTCTTATTAGAAAGCTATGCAATCGATTTTTATCACCCTTTAGAGAATAGATTTATTCACATACAAGCCCCAATAGATCCGCGTTTTAAACCATTCTCACATATTGATCTAACAAGCACCATAAAGATGCCATTGCATAAGACACATCAAAAATAGATTTTAATGGTTCATAGGTAATTGGAAGTCTATATCCATTTCCTTTTAACAGCCCATAGAAGTAGACAACAATATCTTCTTTATGGGCATTTTTTAATATTTTTATCGCATCCATAAAACTTATTGGTCGCTGTATAGGCTGTATCGTGCGAAGTCTCTGTAATACTTCTTTTATAAAGTCTTTCCAATCATAAAGATTGACTGCATCCGTTCCTGAACACAAAGCTAAAGCTTCCAACAACATTCCAAATTGGTACATTTCAAAGTATGAATTTATTAATTTTTTTGGTCTATATCCTAATACAGAACTAATAGCTTTATAGAAAAAATCATCTTCGAAGAGAATACCATGATTTTTGAATACCATTTTTGCGTATTGTTCAAAGCGATAAATATCCGGCCAGGAACCACGATTAAATGTATAAACATATCCGCTAAATTCATTGAGGTATTTCATTGTTTCTAAATAACCTAATCGAAGTGAACGAATCCCCTGTTCCGTTCTAAAATCTAAAAAATTAGTTAACGGTAGTATGGGTTCAATATAAAGTGAAATTTCATTTTGATTTATCGTATTATTTCGTCCCGGTCCATGAACATCTATGACAATGATCTTATCTGCATTCATTTCTTTAATCAAAGAAATCGGCACATTATCAGCATAGCCACCATCAATATATTTTTGTCCACCTATATCCATCATTGGAAATGCTGGAAAACAAGATGCACTCGCCATAATGATAGAGACTGCCTGTTCACATGATATGTCTTTTTTATAAAAAGGTTGTGCTTGCATTTTTGATACATTATACGTCATACACGCATATTCGATATTGGAATGGATAAATCGGTCATAATCAAACATCTTTTCAAAAGAATGGACCAATGGTGAAATATCATTTGATTTTTCTTTAATAAAATGTTCGAGAAATGTTTTAATCTGTTCTTTGTTTTCTAAAACATCATTAAAATTATCAGGAAATTCAAAAAAATCTTTCACAATTTGTCCGGGAGATATGGCATACACAAAATCTACAACTTCATCTATTGTTTGCTGAGTATAAATAGCACCAATAATAGCCCCTATACTGGTTCCTGCTACACAATCAAACTTTATATTGCATTCTTCAAATGCCTGTAAAGAACCAACCTCATAACAACCCTTTGCTCCTCCACCACCTAATACTAAACCATTTTTCATAACGCTAGTATACCATAAAACATATACCATATAGTAAAACCTTTTAATATAGATATATAAGCGCCAAAGCATAAACAAGTAATAAATGGAATTAATTTTTTATTTGAGCAAGCATAAAATAACAAACCTATAAAAATTGCAATGAATACACATATAAACATTCTTTCAAAACCAAGAATCAAGCCAAGCACAAATAGGATCCCTATATCAGCACTTCCTATCCAATCCTGCTTACAAAAATACATTAAAGAAGCAATAAAGCTAAATAATATGCCAGATAAATGTATTGAATCGAAAAAACATACAGTCAAGATCAAACTGAATACACCCCATATCTTAGAAATATAGTAAGTTTTATAGTCTTGCAATCCTAAACAACACAGATATAGTTGAAACAATATAAGTCGATAAAAGTCCTTATTGGATCCAAAATATAATGTTACCATACTTAAAAATATAAATAGAATTGTTCCAAATCCCATATATCGTTTCTCAAGAAAGTAAACTAAGTATATCCAAAGAAGAACGATACATAAAATAATAAAAAAGATCTTCATACTATATAGTATGAAGATCAAAAGTGACAAATACATGACAAATTATGCATTTACGAAATCAGGATCATTTTCTTCTTTTTTATAAACAAGTTTTAATAATATTGGTGTTACAACTGTCGTAAATACAACACATAATAAAACTGGCGTCACAAATAATTCAGGTAATAATCCTAAGGCCATACCTTTATCGGCGACAATCAAGGCTACTTCACCACGAGAAACCATTCCACAGCCAATTCGAATACATTGTTTTGGTGAATACTTACATATTAGAGCACCTAAGCCACAACCTATGATCTTTGATACTACTGCAACAATACATAAAACCACAACTAGAATCAATAAACTGGAAGTTAAATGAACTGGTGAAAGTTTTAATCCGATGTTCGCAAAGAAAATTGGTGTGATCAACATATATGATAAAGTTCCAATACGTTTCTCTACATAAGCACATTGGCTTGTTCCAGAAATAATCAATCCGGCAACAAAACTACCTGTGATATCAGCAACACCAAAGAATGCTTCAGAAGCATAAGCCATTAACAAAGCAAATGAGAATGAAACGATTGAATAACGTTGCAGACCACCACGTGAATCGTGATTAAACCACCATGCAAAAGCTTTATGAAGAATAACACCAGCGACAACCGAGAACACAAAGAATGCAAGTATCTTTAATAATACCATTGTAATATCTACTGAACTATCAGCCATTCCTGTTACCAAAGTTAAGGCAACGATACCTAATACATCATCAATAACAGCTGCTGCAAGAATCGTATTCCCACTTTCTGTACTCATACAACCCATTTCTTTTAATGTTTCTACAGTAATACCTACACTTGTAGCCGTTAAAATGACACCTAAGAACAAATTATGCAACCATGCCTCTGGTCCAACATTATAGAATGATGCTACAACATATCCCATTCCTAATGGAACCAATACTCCTAATACCGCAATAATAAAAGCTTTTAATCCAGCTTTTTTTAGATCGCTCACGCTTGTCTCCAAACCTGCGGCAAACATCAATACGATAACACCTATTTCTGAAAGAGAATTGATCAAATCGCTTGGCCCAACGATATTTAAAAAAGCAGGACCTAGAACAATTCCGGCAATCAATGCCCCCACCACACTAGGCATTCGAAGTTTTTTAGAAAATAATCCAAAAAGTTTAGTTGATAATAGAATCAAAGCTATATCCAATAAATAGCGGTAACTTTCCATGATGGCTCCTCCTAATTTAATCTTTTATTACAAATTCATGGATTGGTAATGAAAGATCTAGCTGATCAAAACGCAACTTATACGCAATCAGCTGAATATTCATATTTTTTCCTTTATAACCGTATTTCTTATCCCCGACCAGAGGGTGTGAAATACTCGACATCAACGCTCTAATTTGATGAAACCTTCCTGTGTGAAGCTCAATTTCTACCCAGGTATTCATTTTATCCTGCATCAAGACGTTTCCTTCCATATAAGCAATCTTATATCCATCTTTAGGATAATCGGAAACAAGAGCTTTAGTCTTATTTTTATACATATATTTTTTTATGACAAAATTTTTATCTTCTAGATGACCAGATACATATGCTTTATAGTACTTGTGTATTCTTCTTTGTGCTATTGCTTCATTTATAATCCTTGATGCATTAGCATTTTTAGCTGCTATGACAAGTCCTCGTGTATTACGATCTAATCGATTGCAAATGCCTGGTGCAAAGCTGTGTGCATTATTTGGATCGTATTCATTCTTCTCATATAGATAACCCTGAATTCTAGATACAAGTGTATCTTGTGTTTGAGAAGTATCGCTTTGCGATAGCAATCCCACTGGCTTATTAACAATCAATATATTCTCATCTTCATAAATAACATCAAGTTGATTTGAAATGAAATTAGATTCCCTTTGTTTCTCATTCAAAAACTGAGGAGGCAAAAACAAAAGCACAATATCTCCTTTATTCAAGATCTGATCATATGTACAACGTTTTCGATTTACTTTTATCTTTTTGTTACGTATTGCTTTATACATCAAAGATCGTGAAAGATCAGGAAACATTTTCAATAAAAACTTATCCAGTCTTTGATTTGCATCATCTTGTAAGATTTCAATTTGTTTCATAAATGATTTCTAAACTTTCTAATAAACTGTCTGCGATAATGGCATCAACTCTTTCTAATTTTTGTCTTGACTGATGGCCTGTTGTAACCAGGATACAATTTGCTTTAAGCGTATTAGCAACTTCATAGTCATGAATGCTGTCGCCAACAAACCAAATCTCATCTTCTAAAGAACAACTCTCAACATATTTTCTTGCCAGCTCTTTCTTGCTGGAAGCATAGATGTTTTCGATTCCATGAACAGAATCTACATAATCTAAAATGTCGAATTTTTCTATTTGTTTTAAAAGATAATCTTTTCTACTGGCAGAAAGGATACATTGGGGAAAACCAAAAAAATGAGCTTTTCTCAGTGTTTCATAAACATCTTCAAAAAGCTGACAATCATAACTTTTTTCCTGGTAATCTTTCATGTATTCACCAGCCAAAACTTCATACGGAGTCTTATCAAAATTAAATCCAGCTTTTTGATAATAATTTTGAATTGGAAATTCAAATATATCACGATAAGCAGCTAAATCTATTAAAGGATCCAGATTTTTTGAAACCAATAGACGATTGATGCATTCAAAACAAAGATTTACATCATTTAATAAGGTCCCATTCCAATCCCATACAATCCTTTTCATTGATAAAAATCCTCCTTGAATGATTATAACACTTTAAAAAAGAAAAAAAAGTTTAAGTTGCACATGAAAACGATATCATTTATAGTGTTCCCATTTTATACCTGGCTCTTTTATTGTGAAAAAAATAACTTTAATTGTTTCCATAACGAGAAATGTTCGTTATAATGTTATGGAGAGAGTAAGGAGGAAATATGCGAGGAATTTATAACTCAGTAACCGATATAAGACGTAAAGTATTTGCTGCCATTGCCAAAATGGCATATGATGACAATACCGATTACGCAAAACGAATTGAAGAGATCCCATATGAGATCTTGCCGGGTACGAAAGCAAAATATCGTAATAGTATTTTCCTGGAACGAGCTATCATTGGAGAAAGATTACGTTTAGGAATGGGACTTCCTGTACGTGAAATGTCAGAATACGGGGCTTTATCAGATGGTATCGAAGAAAGTACTATTGCTAAAAAATACTATGATGATCCTCTGATCAACATTGTAAAATTTGCCTGCAATGCCTGCCCTGAAAAAAAAGTATTTGTAACAAATGCCTGTCAAGGATGTCTTTCTCATCAATGTACAGAAGTATGTCCTAAAGATGCGATCCATATCGTAGATGGAAAAAGCTTCATTGATCAGGAAAAATGTATTAAATGTGGTCGTTGTATGGATGCTTGTCCTTATAAAGCTATCACAAAAATTGAAAGACCATGTGCTGCAAGTTGTGGTATGGATGCCATCAGCAGCGATGAAGATGGAAAAGCTGTTATCGATTACGATAAATGTGTAAGCTGCGGTCAGTGTTTAGTAAACTGTCCATTTGGTGCAATCATTGATAAAGGTCAGATTTTCCAGACAATTTATGCCATGAAAGAAGGATATAAAGTCATTGCGGCTATTGCTCCAGCTTTTGTAGGTCAATTTGGTCCTACTGTAACACCAGATAAAGTTAAAAACGCGTTGAAAGAACTTGGATTTGCCGATGTTGTTGAAGTTGCTATTGGAGCTGACTTGTGTACGATTGAAGAGGCCGAAGACTTCTTGGATAAAGTTCCTGAAAAACAACCATTTATGGCAACAAGTTGTTGTCCTGCCTGGTCTGTAATGGCTAAAAAACAATTCCCTCAGTTTGCATCTTATATTTCAATGGCTTTAACACCAATGGTATTAACTGGCCGCATGATCAAAAAAGATAATCCAGATGCAAAAGTTGTCTTCATTGGTCCTTGTGCTGCTAAGAAATTGGAAGCAAGTCGTAAATCCATACGAAGCGATATCGACTTCGTATTAACGTTTGAAGAAGTTATGGGTATGTTTGAAGCCAAAGGTATCGATTTAAGTGCTGTTGAAGGTGGAGAGCCTCTTGAAGAAGGTACAAATTCTGGACGTGGATTTGCCGTGAGCGGTGGTGTTGCTAAAGCTGTTAAAGATTTGATCAACAAAAAACATCCGGAAGTTGATGTTAAGATACAGAATGCTGAAGGCTTAAAGAATTGCCGTACAATGCTAATGATGGCTAAAGCCGGAAGATTGGATGGATACCTATTAGAAGGTATGGCTTGCCCTGGCGGATGTGTTGCTGGAGCCGGTACATTACAACCAATCACAAAATCAAGTGTTTTAGTTAAAAAATATGCTAACGAAAACGAAAAACAAACTTCGGATGAATCAGCATATTCTGATCGTCTGCACGAACTATCAAATAGCTAAAAAAGAGATGGATTATTCCATCTTTTTTTTTTATACTATAAAAGAATGTGAGGTAATTATGAAACGATATCAATTTTATAAAGTTGCCAGTGCAACACCTGAAGTATTTATTGGTGATCCTGCTGCAAATAAACTTGAAATTCTTAAGATCATGTCAGAACTTGATCCTGACACGCAACTTGTTGTATTTCCTGAACTTGCATTAAGTGGATACACATGCCAGGATTTATTTTTAGAGGATGTCCTATTAAGAAATGTACGTATTGAATTAGAAGATCTAGTATCTAAGATGCCACAAAATCTTTTGGCCATAGTTGGGCTTCCATTAGTCATTGAAAATCGTCTCTATAACTGTGCAGCTTTTATTCGTAAAAATGAGGTTCTTGCGATACAGGCAAAAACTTATATCCCCTCTTATAATGAATTCTATGAAACAAGATGGTTTTCAAGTGGTAGAGAACTTCCTAAAAATGCAACTGTAACACTTTTAGATAAAGCGGTTATGGTCTCTAATGATATTCTGGTAGAAGATCTTACGACCGGAGCTAAAATTGCTGTTGAAATCTGTGAAGATCTTTGGGTACCAATTCCAGTTAGCACAAAACTTGCTTTAGCTGGATCCAATATCCTGTGCAATTGCTCCGCTTCTAATGAAATCATCTCAAAAGAATCCTATCGAAGAAATCTAGTCATTCACCAAAGTGCTTCGACATACTCAGCTTATATCTATTCAAGTGCTGGAACTAGTGAAAGTACAAGTGATCTTGTTTTCTCTAATCATAATTTAATCGCTGAAAATGGTTATCTGCTTAAAGAGACAACGATCAAGGACAGAAAAAAATTTATTAGCAGTGAAATTGACCTTCAACATTTAATAAGTGATCGAATTCATTTCAAAACAAGCTTCGAAGATTCTTATTCATGCACATGTATTCAAATAAGATCCAATCCAATTGATTCGATCCAGTTAACAAGACCAGTCAATGCTTATCCATTTGTTCCACAAGATAAACAAAAACGAATTGAAAGATGTCATGAAATCTTAAACATTCAGGCTCATGGTCTAGCAACTCGTTTAAAAAAGATACATTGTCAAGATGTCGTCATTGGAATCAGTGGCGGGTTGGACTCAACATTAGCTTTATTAGTTTGCGCTAAAGCGTTTGAAATTAACAAATTTGACACAAAAGGAATTCATGCTATCACAATGCCTGGATTTGGTACAACGCATAGAACTAAGAACAATGCACAAATTTTAATGGACATTCTACAGGTCGATTCAAAAGAGATATCAATCGTACCAAGTGTTAACCAGCATTTTATCGATATTAGCCAAGACCCAAATAAACACGATATTACTTATGAGAATTCACAAGCTCGTGAGAGAACACAGATCTTAATGGACCTTGCCAATAAGACAAATGGTCTTGTGGTTGGAACTGGTGATTTAAGTGAATTAGCTCTAGGCTGGTGTACATATAACGGAGATCACATGAGCATGTATGCAGTCAATGCCAGTGTTCCTAAAACTTTAGTACGTTATATTTGTGAAAGTGTAGCTTTAGATGCAAAACAATCAAACAATCTTAAATTATATAATGTATTAATGGACATTTGTGATACACCTGTATCTCCTGAACTATTACCACCTGATTCTCATGGTAAGATCCAACAGAAAACTGAAGAAGTTTTAGGATCGTATGATTTACACGATTTCTTCTTATATCATATGCTTCGTCATCATGAAGAACCTAAAAAAATCTTCGATTTAGCTAAATTAGCATTCCAGTCTGTTGATTCAAATGTTATATTAAAAGCTGTCCAAACTTTCTATTCACGCTTCTTTACTCAGCAGTTTAAAAGAAACTGTATGCCAGATGGTGTAAAAGTAGGTTCGATTTGTTTTTCTCCTCGAGGTGATTGGCGAATGCCTAGCGATGCATCTAGAAATCTTTGGCTTAAACAAGTTAACGAATTAAATGAGCAGGACTAAGATCCTGCTCATTATTATTTTACGATTTTAATAGCTTGAATTGCACAACATTTAGGACCTCCCTGAGTAATAAATACAGGTGATAGATCAAATATTTCAATAGTTGCATTTGGATATTTTTCAACCAGTGCTTTTTTCACTTTAGAAGCTGTTTCTTCATTAAATGCATGAGATATAGATATATGATATGAATCATCTACATTGCGATTATCGAATTCTTCAAAAATTGAAAGAACCACTTTTTTTAATGTTCGATTTACCGAATGCTTTTCTAAACAGCGTCCATCATCTGATTTTTTCATACAGACAACAAGTTTTAACAAGCCGCCCAAACCAGCTGCTGTCTTTGAAACTCTTCCTCCTCTTTGAAGAAAATCAAAATCAAAAGGTATCAAAAAGGATACATCAGTTTTTGCAGATTCCTCTAACATATATAAAATTTCTTCTTTTGTTTTTCCATCTTTGGCCATTTTTAACGCTTCATTAACCAAAACTCTATGTGGTCCACATAAAGTTTTTGAATTAAATACAGAAATATTATCTGGATAATTACAGCTTTCTTTAGCCATTAAAGCTGAATCGTATGTTCCACTTAAACCAGCCGCCATGGTGATATCAATAACGTCTTGATCTTTACCATATTGATTATATAAATCCATTTTTTCTCCAATTGGAGGTTGTGATGATGTAGGAATTGCTCCATTTTCAATCTTACATAATAAAGTGTCAGAATCTATTGTTTCAAATTCGCGATAATTATCTTTTCCTATTATTACAACTAAAGGTGTAATTTCTAGACCTATATTCATCGCTTGAGATTTTGAATATAATGTTGATGAATCTGAAAGTATTTGAACCATTGTTTTATCCTCATTTCTATACATCCATATTATACTTTCTGGTTTCGAAAGTCAATATATCTGGTTTTAAAAACCATATTGATTAGCAAAACAAAATGTGATATTGTAAGCACATGAAAAATATAGAAGAAATACATAAATCGTTAATAAGTTTTAAATTACCTCGATGGAAAGATCTTCCTGATTTTGATATTTATATGGATCAAGTCATTTTTTATATTAATCAAGAACTCTCACCTCTTTTTTTTGAGGAAAAAGTTATAACATCTAATATGGTAAATAATTATGTAAAAAATAGCATTGTCAAACCGCCAATTAAAAAGCATTATAAACGTTATCATCTCGCATTTTTAATAGTAGTTTGTATTCTTAAAAGATGTTATTCTTTGGCCGAAATATCCAAATTAATAGAAATCCAAAATGAGATGGAACACAGTGATCTTGAAAAAGCATATGATGCATTTTCAATTTGTTTTGAAGAATGTTTACATGCTACTTTTGCAGATGGCGATGATAAAAACCTTCAATACAATGCATCAAATTGGCAAAAGCAATTACTATACAATGTGGTTCGTTCAATCGTTTATAAATTATACGCAGAAGTAGATTTATTAGATAAGAAAGGTAGTATTTTATGACAAAAAAAACATATCCTGCATTATACACAACAAGTGTTAAAGGTACCAATTTTCATCATTCTGGTATATACCCAACTTTATACTTTAAAATTCTTCCTGATGAACAAAGATATCAAAATGATTTAGATTATCGTGAATATATGGACTTTATAAGCCATGAACCATATGATGCAATTGTAAATAAATTTTTATTATCTATTCCAACTAAAATAACAAATGATAAACAAGCTTTTCTACTATTTAAAACTAATGTTGACATCCAAACTGTTAAGCAATTTTGCATTGCCATGTTAGATGAAATTAATTATTTTACAGGTACAAATCATAAAGCAGACTATTACATGACTGAAACCATACTTTTAGAAATCGGGAAAACACCTTCAATTTTTAAATCTTCCAAAATTGGTGAAAAATTAACTAAAACAAATTTAGTAAGTGTAAATAAGATAATTCTTGAAGGAAGCAGTAATAACAATGACAACGGTATTCTAACCTCCTTCGAGACATATTTATACATGAAAAATCAAAATAAGAATGAAGAACAAGATAACGATGAAGAAATCGTAGTTTGGTAACGAAACCTAATTCAAATACATACTTTGAGAATCTGAATACACTATATAGCCTCTCGAGCATACATAAAAACATTAATCAAAATATTTAATACTAATTAGATTAATTAGGAAACATTTCACAATTATACAGAAATATTTCCTTTTATTTTTTTATATCTTCTGTAAATTATTAGGTGATCTTATATATGTCTAAAAACTTATGTAAATAAAAACATGTAGCATTTCTTGTGATATGATGATTTTTTATATAGAGTATATTGATTACACTTAATTTTTGAGTATTAATATTTTATATAAATTGATGAAATCTAAGCATATAAAATTAATAATAATTGTTTGTTAAACATCGTATTAATAAATTAAAAAGGATCTTAAAGTCAGGGAGCTCAGACTCTAAGATCCTTTTCAAATACCAATTTTTTACCAAAATCAAAAATACTTATGATTTCCTTTTTGAGAATGCATAAAACTGTATTAATCCATAAAAAACACAAACTATCATGATTAACCAACAAAATGCTAAAGAAACTCCTACATACGATTTATCATAACCGTTATATAAAATCAATATTCCTAGAGCAATGTACAGAACAGCCTTCAAAAGCATTTTAGTTGGGTCTTGTTTATTTAAAACATCAATATATCCAATATATTCAGATTTATTAAACTTCTTAACTTTTTGTTTCTCTTTTAAAAAGACTCTAAATTTGTATTCCAAGAAAACAAAAATAAAAATAGTTAATATGTTAGACAACAACACAGAAGCATGGAATAAAGTAAATAGAGTTTGTAAAACAATAAAAGAAGACACCCCTATAATGTATCTATATCGATAAAACGAAAACATTTTAAAATCAAAAGTAGGAATATATACAGCATTTTTCATTAAAAAATCCTTGTAAATGATCCTCCCCTTTTTATCTTCGTAAATATTCAAACCATAAATAGAATTATCATTATTAAGCGACATAAGCGATCTCCTATCTAAACAATAAGATTATATAATTTTAAAAGCATATAAATCAAGATAATAAACAATGAAAGCCAGGAAAATAATCCTGGCTTAAGTTTAATTCGTTAAAGGTAGAGAGAATTTTACCTTTCTTACTATAGTACAGTCCAAGGAACTGGTACTAATGGTTGATATCCACCAGCCCAGATACCGAATACAGCACCTACGATACCAATTACTAACATCAAACCGATGCACTTAACAGGAGTCCATCCTTTTTTCTTGATTAAGAAGAAGCACAATAACGTTAATAATAATGGAATCAAGCAAGGCAATACTTTATCAAAATAATCTTGAATATTGATAAATACTGGTTGCATTTCGGTTACAGTTTCAGTAACTACTTCTTTTCCATCAACAACAAGTTTTTCAACTTCAGCAGCTGTTTCACCATTAGGAACAGAAATACCTAGTTTAGTACCTCCACCATAGTTAGCAATCAAAGCACCTACGATGAATACACCAAGTACAGATGCAGCATGAGTAAATTCTTTAGCATATTTAGTCATAGCTGTAATAGCTTTAGTACCCATGTTATAAGACCAATACAATAATCCATAACGTAGAGCCATTTCAACACCAAAGATGAATACAAAATACAAGATTGGACCGACGATACTTCCATCAATAGCCATCTGAGCAGTCATACCTGCAACGATTGGAACTAATGACATCCAGAACAATGCATCACCAATTCCACCTAATGGAGCAGCAGTAGAGATACGTACTGAACGAATTGTCTGAATATCCATTTTCTGTTGTTCCATTGAAAGAACGATACCCATAACAAATGTAACGATAAATGGGTGTGTATTTAAGAAATCCATATTGTGAGTCATAGATGTAGCTAAGTCATCTTTATTAGTATGGATTTTTTGAAGACCTGGAAGAATAGCCCATAACCAACCAGCAGACTGCATACGTTCATAGTTGAAGCATGCCTGTAACTGCATAGATCTCCAAGCCATTCTATTCAATGTTTTGTTGTCTAATCTAGGAGCAGGCGTTAGATCTTTATATTGAGTCATGTTATTAGATTCCATCGCTCATACCTCCCATTCCATTTCCAGCGTTTTCTTTAATATTTTTTGTTTGCATGAAATCATTAATTGCTAATGCAATACCTAAGAATGCAACTAAGATCAATGCAGCAGATGCTGTTGATTCCAAACCACCAAATAATAATGCCATTGCAAATCCAGCTAATAAGTAACCCCATAGATCGTTAGCTAACATTATCTTCAATAGGATTGCGAATCCAACGAAACGCATCATACCACCAGCAGCACTTAGACCACCCATGAACCAGCTTGCATTTTCGCTTAAAGAGTTCAAAGCATCGCTTGCAGCAGTACCACCAACATAAGCAACGATAGCGATTACTGCAAACAATGAACCTAACATTAACATATGAATGTTCAATACATTAGTGATACCTTTAGGATTTGCTTCTGCAGCAGCTTTATCAGCTTTAGCCATTAAACCAGATGCAACAGAGAAAACCAATGTAACGATATACTGACCGAATGTAGCGAAGATCATACATGCACCTAAAGCAGCATTAACATCCATATTTGCTTTAACGGCAAAAATCATTGCAACTACACCACCCAATACAGCGTTAGGAGGCTGAGCTCCACCGATAGGCATATTACCAACCATCATAAGCTCGTAAGTACCACCAACTACTAAACCAGTATTGATATCACCAAGAATCGCTCCCATAATAGGACAAGCAACCATTGGACGATATAATACTTCTGTTAGTGAGAATTGATCAATCGCAAAGATAAATGTAGCAATTGCCAATAATACTAACTCAATTACGTTAATATCTCCCATATTAACTTATTCTCCTTTCAAAATACTTATTTAAAAAGTTTGTCTGTGCTTTCAGGAGCTGTATCAGGAACACGCTGAATTGATAATTCAACTCCTAGTTCTTGAAGCTTTTTGAAAGCATCAACATCATTATCATCAACTGCAACTGTTGTTGCAACTTGACGCTTTCCGTCAGCCATGTGCATGTTACCAATATTTAATTTCTTAATTGGAACACCACCCTCCACAAGTTTTAGGACATCCTGTGGATTCTCACAAATGATGAAAATTTTCTGAGCTGGACTAGCTTTTCCTATGATATCGATTGTCTTCTGAATAGAGAAGAAACGAGTCTGTGCATAGGCTGGAGCAGCCATGTTCATTAATCCCTGACGGAACTCATCATTTGCTACAGCATCATTCGCAACTAACAATAGGTTGGCACCTAAAACACCACACCATTGAGTTGCAACCTGACCATGAATTAAACGGTTGTCAATTCTAGTCAACAAAATGTTTGGCATAAATCTCTCTCCTTTCTAGGTGATAGCGCTTTCTTTCGAGGAAAAATCTATCTGTAATTATTATATAACTTTAAGAACATTTTACTTTACACATTTTGTGAATGTGTTTATACTTTTTAATATAAGAAACCAAAAATGTTGTTAATAATCTCAAAAATTTACTCAAAATTGCATTCGTTTTTCACAAATTTATTGAAATTTTTGGCAGAAAGGAGAGAATTTATGTTAAAACGAACAACGAATTATCGATTTCAGACTTATGGCGATGTATTTTACTCAATGAAAAGTGCAGGTCAAAATGGATCTACTGCGCAAAGTACATTACATTTAAATTCAAAAAACTTTGATTCCTGGTACTACTCTTCTACTACAGTTTACTTAAATTGTACAAGTGGAATTGTCTTATTAGTAACCAGTCGAGATGGTATTAAATACGATGAATTTGTTATTCATCGTGTTGTAAGAATCAAACCAGGTATCTTTTTTAATATGATCAGTATTTCAAATGAGTCTACAGTTGAAACTGCCTATGCACCAAGCGGATTAAATCAAAAAACAATGGATGAACCTTATGAATATGAACCTATTATCTCAAAACTTGATGTGCATGAAATTTTAACTTGTTATTACCAAGTCCGTAAATCAAACTATGTCTTTCCTGGAGAAAGCCATGATTATTACGAATTAACATACATTGACCATGGAAAACTACATACCACAATTGATGGTAAAGAGTATGTCTTGAACAAATATGATTTAGTCATTTATTACCCAGGACAGTTTCACACACAATCCACCGACTCTGAAAGCACATGTTCCTATCTAACAATAACTTTTGATATGCACAGTGAATTAGAACAAAAATTAATCAATCGCATTTTTCACACACGAAAAGATGTCTACCAAGTTTTATCTAAATTTATGAAAGTTATGCAAAATCAACAATTTTTAAATTATGAACTTGCGATACTTTATTTAAAAGAAGTACTTATTCTTCTTTATCAATTTGATATAAAAAAGGAAGAAGCTATTTCAAACAATCCTATGCAGGAGCATTATGAAAACACCTTATTGAATGAAATTTTAGTTTATATTCATAACAATATGTATTCAAGCTTTACGGTTGAAGATCTTTGCCAGAAATTTTCTATTTCGCGAAGCTCCTTACAAAGTTTATTCCGCACAAATATTCATATAACACCTAAACAGTACATTTCTAACGTTAAGCTGAGTCAAGCAAAAATTTTGATTCAAGAACATAAAAGAACAATATCTGAAATCTCTGACATTTTAGGTTTTACCAGCATTCATTATTTCTCACGCAAATTTAAAATGCAGTATGGATTATCCCCTACAGATTACGCAAAAAGCATTAACCAATAAAAAGGCTGAGATTCAGCCTTTTTTATATATTTTTTTCTTTTAATATATTTTTAATATTTTCCTCATAAGGTGTTCCAGCTACATTCTCTAACGCCTGTTCAAAATATAGTTTCATATTCTCTAAATCATTTATATAAGAATATTGTAATCCTATTAAGTATTGGAAAGTTCCTACAACCATCTTTTTATCTCCATCTAATGGGTCTTTGCCATTCCAAATTGCATCTATTTTTGCTTTAACCTCATCAATATATTTACTCTCTTTCTTTAAGAGAATACTATATTGAAGCTCTAAATCTTTATATGACGATTCTGGTCCATTTGCTTTAGCAAAATCAATCATATCTCTGGCTCTTTTTGCCTTCCCTTGCTCTAAATAATAATAAAAACCTCGAGTACCTAACGCCACTTTTTGTTTTGGTTTGATGCGCATATTCATCATCATTTTTATCTGATTTTCAACATCATCTTTTCGATTTTGTGCAATAAACCCAGACAAACGCATATTTTCACGATCAAACGCTGAAAAAGTCATTTTGCATGAAAAAGAATCGATAATATCATAATATCGATTATAATCAACGTCGTTAAGAGCATTAATCATTTTTTTCCATGAAAGCTTTCTCATAAGAATAGGGATAGCAATCAAGATAATAACAAGAATAACGATAACTATACTACGTGACATAAAACATTTCCTTTCAAAATATTATTCATTATACAACAAAATACGTGGGAACACTAAGTCCCACGTATTATTTAATTATTTTTTTTAAATACCGTCTGTTACTTCTTCGTGTTTTACAGGCTTAAATTCATATCGTACAACCTGATCTTTACCAACATTTACTGCAGAAGCTGCTAAATCTTTAACATCTTCCATAAATGTACGAGTTAAGTTGATTTCAATTAACATACCAAGGTTTGTACCAGCTATAACTTCTACATTTCCTTTAGGGAAACCAATTTCAACTGAGGTTTTAAATGGCGAACCACCTGCAAGGTCGCTCAAAACCAAGATTGAATCACAATGTTTTAGTGAATCCATGGCAGCTGTTAATTTTTTCTCTAAATCTTCTACAGAATCTGTTGCCTCAAAATCTACCGCAACATAATCTTTTGGTTCTCCAGCAATCAAGTTTAAACTTGTTGTAAGTCCAGTCGCAAAATGACCATGACCAGTTACAATTAATCCTATCATCTTTATTGACCTCCTATAACCTTATTTAGCTTTATATTCGTAAATCGTTACGCCCTTAACAACACGGTTAACTTCTCCCGATGGACATGGATTATCTGGTGTAATTCCATAAGACAATGATTTGAATAACGCAATGATCTGAGCCACTAAGATATAATCAAATCCTAAGAATACATTATCTTTCTTATGATCCAAATCAAAGTTTACGAATAGATCTACCATACTTTCAATTTCTGGATCAGAATGCGCACTTACAGCAACCAAACGATTTGCTTTTCTTTGAGAAGAAATTTCTTTAACGATATCGTATTCATACTGGCGCTGATATTCATCATCGCTCATGTAAACGATTGTCAATGTTTTATCATTTATAACAGATTTAGGACCATGTCTGAATCCCATTGGGCTATCAAATGTTGTTGTTACTTTACCAGCTGTTAACTCACAGATTTTTAACTGAGATTCCTGTGCGATTCCTTTTAATACATTTGCTCCTAAATACACAATGCGATCAAAGTCAAAGTCTTTAACCAATTGTTCTAAAGCTTTGTATCCTTCATCGATCATTTCTTGACCTTTTTCAATGACTGACTGCATTTCTGCTTCCATTTCATCTAGATCATCCAAACGGAAACATAAAACTGCAGCTAATAACATATTTGAAAAACTTGAAGTCATAGCAAAGGATTGGTCATGTGTTTCTGGAGTTAGATTGATTGCATATGCATTATCACGTTTTGCAGCTTCTTTTGATAATGCTCCGTCAATATTACATGTAATAAATAGATGATAAACATTTTCTTTACATACTTCATCTGCAACCTGAACTGAACCTACACTTTCAGGAGAGTTTCCTGAACGAGCAAAGTTTACTAATAAAGTTTTTCTATCTCTAGAAAGATAATTTTCAGGAGTTTCACAAATATCTGTTGAACCATATGATTTTGCATGATATCCCGTATATCGATTTACATAAGAAAATGCGGCATTACCAACATACTCACTTGTTCCACCACCAGTAAAAATGATGTCATAGTCATCTGCACTTAATACAGGTTCTAAGAAAGCTTTAATAGCTTCTTTTTCAGATTTAATCTGAGCAATAGTTTTTTTCCATGTAGCAGGCTGTTGAGCAATCTCTGTTGCGGTATAAATACCATTATTTTCCTGCCATTCTTGAGTTTCTTTTCCGAACATTTTTTATCTCCTTTTCTATTAAATTTCTACAATCACATTATAACTGTTTTTTATCTATTTTAAATATTCTTGATTAATTCAAAATAAAAAATGCAAATATATTGTTATTTTTTCACGAAGTAACAATATGATTCACATTTTTTTAAAATAAATTCAACAATTCTTCGAATGAATCAATCTTTTTATCATAATCTTTGACATCCCCAAAGCCATAGCTTGCATACACAAAAGGAATCTTAGCGAATTCGCAAGCATCTTTATCTTTTTGCGTATCCCCAATATAATAAGCCTTTTGGTAGTTATTTCTTTCCATGATCAAAGAAATGTTTTGGCCTTTTGGTTTCATTGTCTCTCCATAAGTCAATTCATCTGTAAAATATTTTTTTAGGCCATGGGATTGATACATTGCATCTGTATATCCTTCCTGTGCATTCGTTACGATCATTAAATCATATTTTTGTGAAAGGATCTGAAGTGTCGATTCAACATTCGGATACAAAATACCTCCATGTTTTGATAAATATAAATTTTCATTATCCATGACCTTATAAATCAAATCCATTTTTTCTTCCTGTTCCAGCTCAGGAAAATAAATATTGGCTATTTCCTCAATTTCCAAACCCATGACACGACTTAATGTATCCAGATCTAAATAATCTTTCCATCCTTTTTCCTTTTCCAGAACTTCATTGGCAGAATTCAAGATGCTTCCTGTTGCATCCCATAATGTACCATCCATATCAAATATTAAACAAAAATCATTTTTCATGTTCTATTCCTCACAATCTAAAATATATGGCACGTATGATGAAGAAATGGGATCAATGTTTCCCTCAGATCTTTTGTCTTTATACAAAGCAGTGTATCTTCATCATTTGGATGAAAGCGAAAAAATGTTTGTTTTAAAACATCCTCCTGTATATATAAGTTGATTTGATTCTCTACATCATGAAACAATTCAATAATACTTACAGCTCCTGAATGCGTATGCAATAAACTTTTTAATTCATCCTCTAGCACCATTTCAATCTTAGGTAATTGATATTTATTACGAAATGCATGGGTGTCAAATCGTTCATCACTAAATAAGATGATCATAAAATATCTTGGATTTCTCTTTGAAAGCGTTCGAAACAATAGATTTTTGATTGCTCTTGTTTCTAAAATATCATCAATTCTTTTTATATCTTCATTTAAAGACAAAGCCTTCAAATCAAGACGCTGATACGCAATCTGTAAATCATCCAATATGTCATAATACAATTTTACTTTTAAATCACAATCCAATGGTCTGCCTTGTTTCAAAACATCTAGCTTTTCCATATCTGTTTCTTTTTTCCTTTTGCGATATCATCAACCAGTTTATCCATGATTCGAATATCTTGAATCATTTCATCTTCGATGTCTTGTATCTTAACATTACAGATAGTACCTGTCACATTCTTTCTGTTTGGATTCAATTTAGGACAATCCATGAAAAAAGTTTCCAAGTCTATATTTTTATCTATACAAACTTTAATATCTGTTTCATCATACCCACACAACCAGTTAAGCATATCTATTAATTCTTGTTTTGTATGCCCTTTTCTTTCGACTTTATTTACATATAAGGGAAAAATATCTTTAAAAAGCATCTTCTTTAATTCTCTAGTCATAAAGTTCAACACTTTCTGATAACACTTTTCCTATTGAATCATGAATCACTAGATCCGCTATGTCATCCATTGATGTTTTATCTTTATTGATCAACACCAGGTGTTTTCCTTGAAAATAACGGATCAATCCAGCGGCTGGATAGACAACTAAACTTGTACCACCAACAATTAACAGATCGGCTTGTGCAATTGCCTGAATGGCATTCATCATGGTTCTTTCATCTAAACCTTCCTCATACAGCACGACATCCGGCTTAATAATATGATTGCATTTTGGACATCTAGGAATGCCATTTTCATCACGAAATTCTAACATTTGATCTAAAGTATATTTTTCATGACATCCTGTACATGTATTCCTTAAAACCGACCCATGTAACTCATACACAGTTTTTGAACCAGCTGCCTGATGCAAACCATCAATATTTTGTGTTATCACAGCTTTTAGCTTGCCTTGTTTTTCTAATTGTGCTAATGCTAAATGTGCTTTATTTGGTTTCGCATCTTTATATATCATTTGATTAAAGTAAAATTCAAAAAACTCTTTAGGATTTGATTCATAAAAACTATGTGACAACATTACTTCTGCTGGATAAGGGTATTGTTTTTTATATAGACCATTATCACTTCTGAAATCTGGTATATTGCTTTCTGTTGAAACACCAGCGCCTCCAAAAAAGACGATGTTATTTGATTCTTTGATCCATTCTTTTAATGACATAATTTTTCCTTCTTTCTAATGAAATTATAGAAGAAAAAAACCAAGATGAAAAGTATCAAAAAAAAGACCAACACGAATATTTTTGTGTTGATCTTTAATAAATGACTAATTTTCATGAATCGTGATCCTATAGTCATCATCAATATAATCCAAATCAATAGTTTGATCTTTATCAACCTTTGAAGCAATGATTGCTTTGGCAATTCTTGTTTCGATTTGCCTTTGAATATATCGTTTCATTGGACGAGCACCATAAACTGGATCTACGCCCATTTTGGCAATCTGGCGATAAACATCATCGGATACATTCAATTTAATGTCACGTAAGCTTAAACGATGTACAAGCTGATCAATAAATTTATGAGCGATCTTGATAAAGGATTCATCATCTAAACTGTTAAAGACAATGATTTCATCGATACGATTTATAAATTCTGGTTTAAAATGACGTTTCACTTCATCCATATACTTATCATAATTATCTTTTTCAAATGCATATTGGCTACCTAAGTTGCTGGTTAAGATAATGATCGTATTCTTAAAATCAACTGTGACACCCTTGGAATCCGTGATTCTTCCATCATCTAATATCTGCAATAAAACATTGAATACGTCTGGATGCGCTTTTTCAATTTCATCAAATAATACGATACTATATGGATTTCTTCGTACAGCTTCGGTCAACTGTCCACCTTCTTCATACCCAACATATCCTGGAGGTGCACCAATCAATCGTGCTACACTGTGTTTTTCCATATATTCAGACATATCGATCCTTACGATATGACGTTCATCATCAAATAATTGTTCTGCCAAAGCTTTGGCAACCTCTGTCTTACCAACACCTGTAGGCCCTAAGAACATGAAAGAACCAATTGGACGATTTTCGTCTTGAATCTGAGCTTTAGATCGCAAGATTGCATCACAAACCAACTCTAATGCTTCATCTTGTCCTACAACACGTTTTTCAAGCTCTTCTTTTAGATGAATAAGTTTCTGCCTTTCACTTTCAACTAAACGAGAAACTTCGACACCTGTCCATCTGGATACGATCTTTGCAATCAATTCTTCATCGACTGTTTCCTGAATCAAAGCGTCTTCTTTTTCCAATTGAGAACTTTTGGCAATTCGTTGTTCGAGTTCAGGAATTATACCATATTGAAGTTTTGCAGCATCTTCATAACGCGCTTCATTTTGAGCTTGTTCTAAGTCTAAACGTGCTTTTTCAAGTTTCTGTTTATCTTCTTTTGATGAATTCAATGCGGCTTTTTCATCTTCCCAACGTGAATGCATTTCATCACGCTGTGACTGTAACTTTGACAATTCATCTTCAATTTCATGACGTCTTTCAATAGCCTTCTTATCTTCTTCTTTAATTAATGACGTTTTTTCAATCTGCAATTGCAAAATCTTACGAGATAATTCATCCAATTCCTGAGGCATGCTTTCCATCTCCACTTTTAAAGTAGCACATGCTTCATCTACTAAATCAATGGCTTTATCTGGTAAGAAACGAT
The DNA here is from genome assembly GCF_028321995.1 of Faecalitalea cylindroides. NCBI lineage: Bacteria > Bacillati > Bacillota > Erysipelotrichia > Erysipelotrichales > Erysipelotrichaceae > Faecalitalea > Faecalitalea cylindroides. The sequence continues at coordinate 49,044 of NZ_JAQLXG010000005.1, read as the reverse complement.
CTGTGATATAACGATCCGATAATACGGCTGCCGCAATCAAAGATTCATCAAGAATACGAACGCCATGATAACTTTCAAAACGATCTTTTAATCCACGAAGGATACTGATCGTATCTTCAACACTTGGCTGAGCAACCATGACTTTTTGAAAACGCCTTTCTAATGCTGCGTCTTTTTCGATATATTTACGATATTCATTGAATGTCGTTGCACCTATACAGTGTAACTCGCCACGTGCCAACATCGGCTTCAATAAATTTGCAGCATCCATAGACCCTTCAGTTTTACCGGCCCCAACTAAGTTATGAATCTCATCAATAAATAATATGATTTGACCATTGGCATTTTTAACTTCTTCAAGAACAGCTTTTAAACGTTCTTCAAATTCACCACGATATTTTGCACCGGCAATCAAAGAGCCCATATCCAGCTCAATCAATCTTTTTTCTTTTAAAGACTCTGGAACATCCCCTTTCATGATTCGCCAGGCAATTCCTTCTACAACGGCTGTTTTACCAACACCCGGTTCACCAATCAATACTGGGTTGTTCTTTGTCTTACGAGATAAGATCTGAATAACACGACGAATTTCATCGTCACGACCAATAATTGGATCGATCTTACCATCACGAACATCCTGTACTAAATCTCTTCCGTATTTCTTCAAAGCTTCCACATTTTCTTCTGAATTTGGAGTATCAAACTTTTTACCATTTCGTCTTTCCAATTCAGCATTCTTACATACTTCTTCTTTTAAATTAAATTCTTTGACAATACGTTTTGATATATACGATTTATTAAACAACAAAGCTAGAAAAACACTGGCAACTGATAGATACGTTTCCTCATGTTCCGTTGCCCATTTTAATGCCTTTTCAAAACTCTTATTTACTTCATTTGAGAAATTTAAATTTTGAGCAGGGCTTTTGACGATTCTCTGATTTTCTTCTGCGATGATCTCTAGAGCACGCTGTTTATCTAGATTAATTCTTGTAAATAGACCATCTAGGACATCATCTTCGAAAATCACCTGCAACAGATCAATTGTATCCACACTTGGATGCTGTGCATTTCTTGCCTGTTCAACAGCCGCTACCAGTATCTTCTGAAGCCTTTCTGACATTTGTTCATAGTTCATAATAGCACCTCCTTAGCACTCATTATCTTTAACTGCTAATATCATATCACAATATTTGGCAGAGTCAAGCAAAGAGTGCTAAAAATTTATACTTTTATTCTTCGTCACTTGATTTACTACGATCAGGCAAACTGGAAATAATGAATATCATCTTTTGTAAAACATTGATCAACAACTCAAAACTTGTTTGATCAGGATCAAAATAATAATAGTTTTTTGTTCCTTCCTTTCGCATATTCAAGATGCCGGCTTGTTTTAAGATCTGTAAATGATGAGATACAGCCGGTCTAGATAAATGTGTCTTTTTTGAAATATCATTTACACGTACTCCATAACAATCCTTCATCTTCATCATTTCCAAGATCATATGTTGTCGATTCTCATCTCCAAGAGCAATCAAAACCTTTCGACATTGTTCAAAATCTGTAGCCAATTGCTCAATTTCTTTTTGAGCATCCATTATCTCACCTTGTGACCTGTTACAGCTTCAAAGTGATATTTCACGATTCCAAGATCTATTTTTGAATAGAAACCTCTTAAAGCCTTGGCATAGACTTGACCATTTTTCATTTCAAATAAAAACTTTTGTTGATTCATGGCAGTAGGTGCTAAGCTTACTGCTTCCATCCCTTTCATGAACCACTCAGGATACGCATCTTCTTTACATAATTCTTTAATTGGCTTGCTTTTATGAGCAACACCCGTGTTTGTACCATAACCCAGCGCAATTAAGATCAAAAGTTTTTGCTGTGGTTTTGTTTGTACATTTACCTTTCCATGTGTCAAGGCAACCCAGCATGTATTTAAACCTAATTCCTGACACTTTAACACAAGCTTTTCTCCATAATAGCCTGATTTTTCCTGTTCTTCTTTTTTCCCAACAATCGCGATATAATTCTTAACATTTGAAAACTTTCCGTAATGAGCCAGCATGGAATTAAAACAATTTGGTTCATTATAAAATATCTGCATCGATAATCCACTTTCTTCATTGATTGATGCGACATACTTATCTAGTTTACTTTTCACATCACCGTCGATCTTTTTATCTGAGTACTGACGTACACTATGTCTTTCTTTCATTAAATCCAACATTTGCATTCTTACCCTCTTTCTATTCGTTCAAATGTTTAAACAATTATACAATAGAATATTTCATTTTTTTCAATGGTAAAGAATATCAAGACGATTAAAAAAGATGGCCTAAGCCATCTACATGATCTTTGAGTATATTTCTTTAGTAATCACATCGTGGGAATATCCCTTAAATTCACTTTCTTCCATTAAGATATATTCATTTAGATCTATTGGAAAGTATTCATCTGCCGGATAAACTGTATCAAATCGATAAACGATGATTTCATCCACTTTATGTGTATCAAAATCACTTGTTTCCACAAAACAGAACATATCACTTTTTTCCATGAATTTTGGATCGACCACGATCTTGCCATCATAATCTTCAAACAAAATTTGAGATTGAGATGACATATATAAGGGAGCATCCAAAAGCATCTTATAAATATCTTTTATAATTTCTCGATCTCTTGATAAGCGTCTATGATTAAAGCGCATTCCATTTTTTTGATCAAGGCAAACTATGATTACCATTCTTATTCCTTTCTTGTCATGATCTGCATGATACCAACACATATAAAACCACAGCCAATAATGCTCATGATTCGAACAGGATCACCTAAAAAGATCCATCCGGAGATTAATGAAGTCAATGGTTCAAAAAGACAGAACAGACTCGCCATGGCTGCTCCTATATAGTGCGTCCCTTTTTGCAGAAACAGCTGACCAATTAATGTAAATCCTACTAATATTATAAGATAAAATACGATATTTGCATCAAAAGATATTGAAAAACTATTCTGCGTCAATCCCAATACAAATAAGACCACAGATTCGATCAGACAAAGATATGTTGTCAATACAGATGAAGAAAGCTGTGTCAAATGATGTTTTTCTAATAAAACCATATACATCGCATACGTAAAGCCTGAACATAATGCAAGCAACATCCCCAAAAGATTTCCCATGTTGCTAATATCCATAAAACAAACAATTCCAACAACAGATAAGCACAACGCGATTACCTGACGTTTGGAGAACTGATTACGATAATAGTAATACAAAATCAAGGAAACAAATATAGGATACATGAAATGCAATGATGTTGCATTTCCAACAGGAATCATTTCATAAGATACATTCAACAATAAGATGGTAGCACATTGACCAATCGCCGCTAGCAACAAAGATGGCCACATACTTTTATCCATCTTAAAACTAGAACGCGTTAACAACGCAACTACAAAAGTATATAGACCCATCAAAAAAAAGCGAAAGAATCCTATTGATATCGCATCAAATGAAGCATCCATTAAATATACTGTAAACAACGGAACCAAGCCATACGCTATAGCCGATATACTGGTTAATACAATCCCTTTTTCTCTCATGAGAGTATTCTACAAGAAAAAAGAAGTTCTCTCAAGAACTTCTATTACTCAAATAAATCTTGTCTATGATATGCTTTCTGCCAATTCATGCAGAATTCACCAACCGCAATCTTTGTACCTGGATGATCGATCATATTGAAGACAACATCACATGGTACGGTAACAGCCTGAATGCCTGCTTTGATCAATTCATGTACTTGATGCGTATTTTTAAAGCTGGCTGCAACAACTTTGCTGTCCATATGATTTACTCGTAACATTTCAATTAAGTCTTTAACATTTCCAACACCATCGCCATAATTATCCATACGATTGACATAAGGTGCCAAATATTCGGCTCCGTTCATAGCTGCCAAGAATGCCTGATCGGCTGTATAAATTGCAGTTGCCAAAGTATGAATTCCTAACTTTTTACATTCTTTGATAGCTTTCAATCCTTCGTGAGTTACTGGAATCTTCACATACATATTTTTCTTACGAAGTTTAGAAATTGCTTTTGCCTCTTCCATGATTCCTTCATAGTCTGTTCTTACTGCCTGAATAAATAACAATTGATCTTCATCCAATAGATCAATAAGTTCCTTGATGACCACTTCAGGTTCTTTTCCCGATTTTGTAATGATCGTTGGGTTTGTTGTAACCCCTGTTACGGTCAAAAGTTCATTCAATTCTTTAATTTGTTCGATGTTCGCTGAATCTAAGATTAACTCCATGATAAGTCCTCCTAAGCACATCTTTAATATATATCGTTTTTTATTATTTGTAAAGGAGTTTTTATTATTTATTATTATTTTTCTTTCGTATTTTTTTCTATTCTGTCATATTTTGAAACAAAAAAGAGATGATCAAATGATCATCTCACTCGATGCTACTAAAAAGCTTTCTTTCCTTTCGTATAAGTCATTTCAACAGAATAGTCATCATTTAAGACAACTAAATCAGCATCTTTTCCAGTCTGGATCGTTCCTTTACGATCATCTACATTGATCAAACGAGCTGGATTAATAGTAACAGAGTTAATCGCTGTCTGCCATGGAACCAATGCTTTTTCAACTAAAATCTGCAATCCTTTGTTTACATTCAATGTAGATCCAGCCAACCCTTTCGTTTCTGTTAAATGTGCACTTCCATCTGGATATAGTTCAATTTCATTTCCACCGAATAGAACCTTAGTACCAACAGGAAGCCCTTTAACCATCAATGAGTCTGTAATCGTAACAGCATAGTTAGGACCTTTTACAGTATAGTAGTTATTTAAGGCATCTAAAGTTGAATGATTTCCATCAGCGATAATTTCGCCAAATACATCTCTAAAACGCATTGCAGCACCAACTAAACCTGGTTCACGATGCTGAAATTTTGACATACCATTAAATACATGTGTCATACTCTTAGCACCATTGGCAATTGCCAATCTTGCCTCTTCAAAAGTTGCACCAGAATGTCCCTGGCTAACAACGATTCCATGATCCACGCAGAACTTAGTCAATTTAAAGTCTTCATCATGTTCACAAGCCATTGTCATGATCTTGATCAAATGATCACTTGCTTCATAATAGCGTTTGAACTGCTCAACATCTGGTTTTACACAATACTGTTCAGGCTGAGCGCCTTTGAATACTTGATCCAAATAAGGACCTTCAAAATGAATACCCAATACCTCAGCACCTTCATAGCCTTCTCTTACAACTTTTGCTACATTACTAACGGCAGCAGTTAACACTTCTTCACTTTGCGTGATTGTTGTAGGAAGGATTCCTGTTACACCTTCTTTAACGATATTTTTTAACCAAGTACGTAAACCTTCTTCTTCAGCATCATTTGTATCAAATCCATACGCACCATGTGTATGTACATCAATAAAACCTGGAACGATACGTTTTTCACCATAGTCTTCATCAACCTCTTTTGTACCATATGGATAGATATTTGTGATTTTTCCATCCTCAACTTCGATCTGAGCTTCAAGCCAAGTATTTACGACCCAAACCTTTTTACTTTGAATAATCATGATTCAATATGCCTCCATTCATTTCTACAATTTATTATACTATCATTCCAATTTATTGTCTCATTTAACGCTTTCACTTTTTAATATTATTTTTAACTATTTTATTAATTTTGTGCAAATACAAATTCATTGAAATTCTTGTATAAATGAATTAAACTATCGTCGAGGAGTGAGAAGATGAAACAAGCAATTAAAATTAAAGAAAATGTATATTGGGTCGGTGTCAGAGACCTAAACGTTAGAGACTTTCACGGAGAATTATATCCAATCGAAGAAGGAGCCACGTATAACGCTTATTTGGTCATTGATGATCAAATTACATTATTCGATACAGTTGAAGAAGAATTCTGTGGAGAATGCATTGAACGCATTGAATCTGTATTAGATGGTAGAAGCATCGATAACATCATCGTTCAGCATGCAGAACCGGATCATTCAGGTGGATTTAAAAAGATCTATGAGAAATATCCAAACGCAAAAGTCTATACGACCAAAGCTGGTGTTCGCCATATGCAGGCTCAATATATCGAAGATACACCATTCAATGAATTAAAAACAGGAGATACACTGTCAACAGGAAAATATTCATTTACTTTTGTAGAAATGAATATGATTCACTGGCCAGATAATATGTTGACATATTGTCCTGAATTAAAAGTTGTATTCTCAAACGATGCATTTGGACAACATATCGTTAATTATCAAATGACAGATGAAAACCTGGATAAACATTACTGCATTGAACAGGCCAAAGAATATTTTGCGAATATCGTTATGCCATATACTGTTCCGGTTAAAAACAAATTAAATCAAATTCTTGCAATGAATCTTGATATTGAAATGATCCTTCCAGCACATGGTATTATTTGGAAAAATTATGTTACGGATATCATTGAAGCGTATAAAGACTTTGCCACTTTAAAACAGTCAAACAAAGTGGTCATTGTCTATGAATCTGTATGGAAACACACTCAGCAGATTGCAGAAAGCCTGGCAGAAGGATTTGCTGCTGCAGGTATGGATGTCAAAGTTTATAAACTAAGCATTACACGCTCTAGCATTGTTATGAAAGAGTTGATGGATGCAAAAATGGTTTGTGTAGGAACAGGCACTTACAACAATGCCATGGCTCCAAGTGTTGCAAGCTTCTTAGAACGAGTTAAATCTTGTAAGATCAATGATAAAAAAGGACTGGCATTTGGTGCGTACGGATGGTTTAGAAACGTACCTTCAACACTAAGCGATAAATTAAAAGAAGCTGGATTTGAACCAGCTGCTGATGCAATTGCACAAAACTTTACCCCTTCTGAAGATGAGTTAGATAACTACTATAAACTAGCTCTTGAAATTGGAAAAAGTCTTTAATATGAAACATGTATATTTAATTGGCGGACCAATGGGGATCGGTAAAAGTACGATCTGTAATCAATTGAATCAGGATTTAGATCATAGTGTCTTTCTTGATGGTGACTGGTGTTGGAATATGGATCCATTTATGGTCAATCAAGATACAAAAAATATGGTATTGGATAATATTACCCATTGTTTGAATAACTTCATTCATACACCAGGTATTGAAAATATCATCTTTTGCTGGGTAATGCACAAACAAGATATCATTGATCAGATCATTCAAAAATTGGATACAGAGGGTGCTGACATTCATTTGATTTCCTTGATTTGTGAAAAAGAAGAACTCATAAAACGTATGCTGATTGATCGAAGAGATAATCAAAGCATTCGAAAAAGTTTACAGTATCTTGAACTTTACAAAGATCTAGATACAAAGAAAATCGATGTAACAACACTTGACGTTCAAAAGACGATAGATAAAATAAAGCGATGAAACTAAACTCATCGCCTTTTTTATAATCGTTTTTCAAAACCGCCAGAAATTTTTTGTCCTTCACTTAAAGTTATAAAAGCATTGGGATCTATTTCTTTTACGATCTTGTTCAATCTACGGATCTCATATTTATTCAATGCTGTATATAAGATATAAAGATCATTATCAGTATATGCACCTTTACCAATCCAATAAGTTACACCTCGACCGGTTCGAGTCATAATTTCATTTTTTAATTCAGCTTTCTTTGTAAATATAAAAGCTGTCATATTAATATTTTGGTAATGAACTTTATCACATACAAAATACATGATCAACACAAAAATAATTGAATATAAAGTACTCTGCACATCAAAAACAACTGCGCATATCGCAAATAAAACAATATTCAGAAAAATCGATAATTTACCTACAGAAAAATTTGGTTTCGTTTTTGAAAAATATACTCCTAGAATATCCATGCCTCCAGCACAGCCACTACTTCTTAATGTTAGACCTATTCCAAATCCGCCAACAATTGCACCAAAGATCACATTGGAAAGCACATCATCCATAACAGGTGTCATCTGTCTTGGAAGAAGAGACAATGTTAACATCTGCACAACTACACTCAAAAGTGTTTTAAAACAAAATTCTTTAGAAATGGAACGAAATGCCAACATAAACAAGGGGATATTCAACGCCATGTTAATGATACCAGTTAAATCCAAAGACACCGGCACATTAACGAAAGATTGAATAAAATAATCAAACAATTGAGCAAAACCAATGATTCCTCCTGAATTCAAACCGCTTGGCGTTATGAAAAAATACAAACCAAGCGCAAATAAAACACTGCCAAAGATAACTTGCAGATATAAGAATACTCGATTGTTTTCCATTTTACATCTAGTCCTCCTTTAACACATGAGAGCCTTCCATTAAACGAAGCCCTTTAGGAATCTTATTTTTAATTCTTTTTCCATCACTTTTTCCAAAACCAAAATTAATTCCTTTATAACATAAGGCGACATATCCTTTTCGTGTTTCCTGTTCAATTTCTAGGCCATGCATAAATTGATCCATCGTTTCAATTGATACGTCAACTGTCATTAAATAATTCAAACAGTTGGCCATATAAAATGCATGAGCTGGCTCAAAGCGTTTCTTTATAATATCCCCTACATATAGACCTTGTCGAAGTACCTTGATATTTTTCAGATCTATAAAAGGTCGCTTCATCAAATAAACTTTGTCATGATTGGTATAGAAATAATATTTGTCTTTTTCGATTTGGTCTTTTAAAAAACTGGTTACTAGTGCATCTAAAGAAGCCGATCTTAGACAAGATAGTTTTTTATCAACACCTGATTTTTTCTGCAATTTAGCTATAAAATGGCCTTCTCCTTGATCCATTGGAAAAATTCTTCGAACACCAGGAATAAAGCCTTCTCTACCAAAAGAGGAATCAATATGGATAAGCTCCATATCTTTATATTCATTTAAGAACCATTCAATTACATCCTCATTCTCTTCTTTTGCATAAGTACAAGTCGAATATACTAAGATTCCGTCTTTTTTCAATGCCTTATAAGCGTGAGATAAAATATCTTTTTGCCGTTTAGCACAAAATAACACATTATCTAAAGACCAGTTATCTTTAGCCATTTCGTGCTTTTTCATCATTCCTTCCCCACTGCACGGTGCATCCACCAAGACCTTATCAAAACACCCCTGCAGTTTACTACAAATGATTTCCGGTGTTGTGTTAGTAACTGCCATATTCACTATACCCATACGCTCCATATTTGATAATAAGATCTTCACTCGTTTCGAATCAATCTCATTCGATAATAAAAAACCATTATCGCCTAACGCTTGGGCAATCTGGGTACTTTTAGAACCTGGTGCAGCACATAAATCCAACACAATGTCATCTTGTTGTACATTCATTATTTCTACAGGAGCCGAAGCACTGGGCTCCTGTAGATAAAAAGCTCCTGACAAATGAAAAGGATGATTTCCTAATGGCTGATCTACATAAAATGAATCTTTAGAAAAGATACTAGGTCTATCTAATACAGGCATATATTCTTTCAATATATCTGTATCTATCTTTTTTGTATTAACACGTAAACCTCGATACAAAGGTTTATCTAATGATGCTAAAAAGACATCAAATTCGTCTGGTATATATGATTTAATACGTTCTAAAAATTCTTCATTCATATAACATCTCCTACAACAATACATTTTCAGGTCGGATCCTGCATGCGATATTGGAACATGTATTTGGCATATCAAAACCATTCCCAAAACTAAAATCAGCTCCCTGCATGAAATATTCGACAGCTTCTTCTAAAGAAACCCTTAATTCAAATATTTCAATATGCGTATGCGGCCCTGAGGAATTACCACTGTTTCCAGAAAGAGCCAATAAATCATTTTGTCGTACCTGCTGTCCTGGGTATACATAAATTTGGTTAGATAGATGAGCAAAGGAAACACCATATAGTTTTTCATCCACCGCACAAATCATACAAATCGTATTCCCTCCACCAGCAGGCCAGCCACACCAGTTTTGCAGATATCCATTATCAGAATCCACAGGCGCATCCGCATACAAAATAATACCATTAGCAGGTGCTTTGACTTCAGAAAACATACTGGCTGCTATATCCAGCCCCAAATGCATTCCTCCATCAGGATACGTCCATGTTCCCGCACTGATTGTACCATTTTCAATCACACTTGACCAATTTAAACTATAAGAATCGATTGAATAATTTCCGGCAACCAGACAACTTTCATTGGTTTCATATTCTTCCAAATGTATGGCTCCATAGGCTGGCAGTTGTTCATTACCTTGAATGATCTTATGTACGTTATATTCTCCGGAATCTTTAAACTCTTGAATCTGAGAAGAAAAACGCGCAAATAAACGATCCTGCAAAGAAAATAAATGATCAATTTGATCCTGAAGTTTTGTACAGCTAATATGCAGTTTTTCATATTGATGACTGATTTTAGTATATTCTGTTTCTATTTTGCTTTTTTGTGCTGTCTTTTCTTTAAGTTCATTTATAAACTCTTTGTCATAAGCATATTCTGTGTATGCATCGATCAATGTGTCATAGGAAAAAGGATATCTTGTTTGTAAACGCATCAAGCATATAGAGCCCTGAGTTCTGATTTCATCATACTCTTTATCCACTGTTTCTTTTTGTAAACGTATCTGATTTAATTGTTTTTTTAATTGATCTTTTGTATCACTTATGACCTGCAATTGATCACTAAGTTCGTTTAAATCTTTTGATAAAGCTAAAGAGATCTCATTTACTTGATCTAAACGACAATGTTCTACAAGCGTATCATAATCTACTTCTTCATTGGCAAAGGCATGCGTACAACCACTTAAACAAAGAAAAAGACAGATGCATAGTAAAGAAAGTTTCATATTATTCTCCTATCTATGTCTGTCTTTCTAGTAATTTAATTTTACACAATTAGTTGCTAAGTTTCAATTTTCTTTTCGATACATCGCACTTGTATTTAAAACAACAAAAAAGAGCATTCCGGTCCAAAGAGCATTTAAAGTACAATCTAGTAAACCATGGATCAAGTAAACTAAAACAAAGCTAACCATCATACCAAACAGGGCTTTATGTTTTCTAACCTGCATCATTTCTTTGCCCAAATACACATAATAACCAACCAATAAAACTGTACCTATGATTCCATAAGATGAAATCGCATCGATATAAATATTATGAGCATGTGGGGCTTTATGCCAATCATATATAGGATACAAGCGTCCATATGTCTGAGGACCATTCCCAAAAAGCGGATACATGGCGATTCCCTGAAAAGCTCCATACCAAATATCAAAGCGACTTTCTAGAGTCGAAATATCGGAAAGCCTTGGAATAAGATCCGGGATCAGTGACACAGCAATGATACCTGCTAAAATCAAACCAATAGAAAATAAGATCCATTTGCGTTCTCCATAACAAATAAAGAATACAGGAACCACCAAAGCTAATGGAATAAAAGCAGTCCGACATCCTGTTAAATACAACATGATTAGATTTACTACACCACAGAATACATAAAACGCTTTCTCCTTTAATGATGAACAACTGACCCATTTATACAAACAGCAAACAACAAAAAATTCAATCATTGTTGCATAGATGTTTGCATTTAAAAATGTAACATGAATTCGTCTAGAAGGTTTATTCTGCACATAAAAATCAAAAAAAGAATGATCTGCCAATTGTGAATAATAATTAAATTCAAAAAGGCCAAAGGCGGTAATGATCAAAGATAATAATAAGATCATCTCGATCATGAGATCAAAAACTTTTGATGAAATATGATCACGATAATAGGCAACATATGCACCTATCAACAACATTCCTAAAGCATTGATCATACCAATAGAATTCGCATAAAATAGGCTCACAACAATTTCCAATAAACAAAAAGCATATAAAAATTTTGCTCCTGTTTGATGTTTGATCGAAGAAATTAGGTTCTTTTTAAAAAGAGCATAAATAGTTACGCTTGCGATGCAAATCGTAGATGCATACATTGGCAAAAATAAAGCAAAGGCAACAAATAGAATCAGTTTATCTTCTAGTGATAAACTTTTTATATCTTCAATTCTTGATCGTATATACTGCATAAAATCACTCCATCTAATTTAAAAGAGAAACCAGTAATGATTTCTCTTCATGATTATTGTAATTCGTTAATCAACTGTTGATAATAAGCAATCGTGCTTTGCGCTTGAGAAATTAGCTGATTGTTTGTATCAATTTGTGACTGGATTTCTGTAGTATCCTGTCCTGTAGATTGTGCATATTCTAGATCTTGTTGAAGAGTAGATGCATAAGCTGTGTATTCCTGTAAGCTTGCATTATATTGATCTATCAAAGATTGATAATATGCAATCTGCGCATTATTTGCAGCTTGTTGAGCTGCCTCAGCTTCTTGTTGCTGCTGTTGTTGTAACTGCTGATATTCAGTATACAAAGCGCCGAAAGATTTTTGTGTCTGTTCACGACTTAAGTCATCAATCTTTTTTTGCAAACTACTTGTGAGACCATCATATTTTGTTTTTAGATTGACAACATTCATCTTTTCATCATCGGTTTTTGAACTCCAGTTTGTCAAATAAGCCACAATTTCCTGATAATCAGGATTTTGTTCATCTTCCTGCTCATCATTCAAAGCTTTTAATTCTTTATAAAGCGCATTGAAAGTTTGACCTGTCTGTTCTTTAAAATAACTATTTATTTCTGTTTTTTGTTTATCCAATAACGAATCATAATCTTCCTTAAGATCCAAGATTTCCGATTTTTCCGCATCAGACATCATATCCCATTCATCCGCATAGGCAACTAATTTATCATAAGAAGCCAGTTGGGCCTCTGTTGCCACATTCTGTGGATCATATATGTAAATCTTATAAGCATAAGCTCCCATTAATCCAAGTACCACAACGACGCATGCAATGATCGCAATGATCTTTTTCTTTCGGTTTGGATCCACTTTTTTTAACTTTTCTTTTTTCTTCTTTGGTTCTTTTACAGCTTCTTCTTTTGTACTTTCTTCTTGAATAGGTTTATTTTCAACTTCAACATCACCATCTAAGGCATCATGAACATTTTTCAAAGAAGCATTCATCAAGTCATCTTTTCCTAAAGAATAAGTTGTAAAATCTTCTTCCTCTTCAAAATTAGAATCATCTAGACTCTGTTGAAATGTATAGCGTCTTTCTTCTTCTTCAATCGGCAACTGCCCTCTTTCTTTTCGAAGCATATCTAAAGCACTGGAAAGTTGGCGTTCTGCTTGCTTTCTTTGACTTACATCCTGTGTTTTTTCTTCTTTAGGCATATCTTTAAATAATGCCATTTCTGTTTTTCTATCTAAAAGTGCCTGAGCAAAATCATCTATTTCTTCTTTCGACACTGAATTTTGATCTGTTTTCCCCTTGTTTTCAGACATTCGTAAGTTCCTCCCACTTGGAAATATTATATCAATCGCTTTAAAAAATTAAAAGTAAGTTTCTATGATTTTCATAATAAAAGAAAAAAGCCTTTATTCAAAGGCTCTTGGACAAAAAATGGTGGACTCTTAGGGATTCGAACCCTAGACCCACTGATTAAGAGTCAGTTGCTCTGCCAACTGAGCTAAGAGTCCATCAATCAGTGCTTAATAATATTAGCATATTTTCAAGACGGAAACAAGAGTTTTTGTACCATTCAATTAAAATCTCATAGGAATATCCTATGAGATCTTACATTTAAATAAACTTTTTTATATCCTCTATCAATTTATATCCTTGATCATATAAGGACTCTAATTGTTCTTTATCTTTATTTAAAGTTTTCATATTCTCAATATGTTCTGGTGATACAATACAAACTTTTCCACTTCTTTCAAGTTCTAAAGCTGTAGCCAACTGTTCGTTATAAAGATAAGCTCGGTTCATCAGTTTCTTTGATGATTCTGGATAAGAATGTTCCAGTAATTTTGCCGGGACTAGATCTTTTTTAGGATCACGCATCCATGTCTTAGGTCGAGTTAAGATCAAAACGATCTTGTCGCATCCCTTATCTAAAGCTCTTTGTAAAGGAATAGGATCCGACATACCACCATCGAAATAAACTTCTCCATCGATTGGATATGGCCTACAAAGAACAGGTAGACAGCTGCTAGCCTTTAATATGTCATAACAGTTAACAGGCATATCTTTTTTAGAAAAATACACAGCATTTCCAGTCTCTGCTTCTGTACTAACAACTTCTAATTGCATCGGGTTTGAAGAAAAAGTACTATAATCAATTGGATCTTCCCCATTTGCATTGCTTAAACCTGAGCATATATAATCAAGGTCTACATAATTTCCTTTTTTAACTAGGTTTTTAAATGACATATATTCTTTTCTGAATGCATACTCTGTATAAAATCGCTTGCTCCTTCCTTTCTGTTTTGCCATAAAACCTGCTAAATTTGCACTTCCAGCCGAAACACCGATTCCTAAATCAAATGTAATGTTGTTTTCTAGGCATGCATCAAATACACCGGCTCCAAATATATCGCGCATTCCACCGCCTACATCAATAATTCCAATTTTCATACAAAGTATTATAACGCTTTTTTCATAAATGTTAAGTTTTACAAAAAAAATTAAGGAAAGCTTTCTTTCCTTAATTTATACGTTCATATACTACATGTTGATAATGTATATCATTTTCAAAGATATCATTAATAACGCTTCGATGATATTCTGATTTATCAAACTCTGGGAAAAAAACATCTGCATCATAAGATTGATCGATTTCTGTCAAGATCAACTTTGACGCAAAAGGTAACATTTGACTATAAATCTGAGCCCCGCCAATCACAAATATTTCCTCATCCTTATCTTGATAAGCTTCCATAAAAGCATTGATATCACTGAATATTTCTACTTGCTGATCCAAATCTGGATTACTTCTAGAAATAACAATATGATGTCTTTTAGGCAACATACCGGGCAAAGATTCAAAAGTTTTTCTACCCATTATGATCGTATGTCCTTTTGTTTGTTCTCTAAAAAATTTAAGATCTGTAGGTAAATGCCAGATTAAATCATTATTTTTCCCTAATTCGCGATTTTTTCCAATTGCAGCGATCATTGTTAGTTTCATAAAATCTCCTATTGAGCTAATGGAAATTTAATTTTTCCCATATGTTCATACCCTATTAATTTAATATCTTTAATATCTTTAGAAGAATCAAAATCATAGAAATCTTTAATTTCAGGGTTTAACCATAATTCCGGTGCTTTTAGATCACCTTTTGTATGAAAACGTTCCAGCTGTTCTTTGATTCCATCAACCTGATTCACATAAATATGAGCATCTTTGATGGACCAGTCAATCGTACCTGCTTTTAATCCTGTGACTTGTGCCAACATTTTCAATAATACTGCATACTGTGTTACATTGAATGGCAATCCTAAAGGAACATCACAACTTCTTTGATGCACCCATGCATTTAATGTACCATTTGTCACATCCCATTCACTCGACCAAACACAACTAGGTAAAACAGCTGTATCCAAATATTCATCCTGCCATAAGGAAATCACTCTTCTTCGATCATTTACATTATTTTTTAATGAATCAATCAAACGATCCATCAATTTAAATCTCTTAACGATATATCCATAAGCAGTTCCAATCGTATTGGCAAATTTAGGATCAAAATGTTTAAGTACTTCTCCTGTTTTTTCATCACGCCAATCTCCGTTTTCATCAATTTGCCAAAGATCCCATATATGCACATTGCGTTCCTGAAGCCATCGAACATCATTTGACTGTGCTTGATAGATCCATAACATCTCAAGGACCGCTTGACGAATAAACAGCTGTTTTGTGGTCAAGATTGGAAATTCTTCTCCAACATTTAATTGAAAATGAGCACTTGGTAATTTAATCGTATCAATACCTGTACGATTGGCTACCTGTACACCATTGGTCAAAATATTTTCGCAAAGTTGACAATAAATCTTATCCCAAGCAGACATTATTTGTCCTCCTTAAGTACATGATCAAATAAGAAATGCCCTAATGCATCTTCATCATTGGTGTATTCACTGACATAATTTGCGACATCTTTTGCTCCCTGACATCCATTTTTCATACATACACCCATTCCAACATAGTCAAGCATCTGAATGTCGTTAGCCTCATCACCAAAGGCAACGCAGTTTTCAAGATTCACTCCAAAGTGCTTACAAAGTTTTTTAATTCCATATCCTTTATTGATGGCTGGATCACAATACTCAAACAAATTATTTGCAGTATTAAATCCAACACAGTCATCTCTCTTAAATGATTTAGAACGTTCTACAACTTTTGGCATATATGCTGGATCACAATAAATGATTAGTTTGTTGACAGTACGATCTTTTAAGAAAGACTCCATATCGACTTCTATTTCTGTTTCTCCAAACAGTTTAGCATGTGCTCTTGTTTCTTCAGTTGATTTACTAGTATAGCGAATATCACCTACTAAGACATGGAAAATAACATCCATATCTTTATAAAAGTTGATGATATCCAAGATGATCTTACCATCTAATAAGTGAAACTCTTCCTTTGTACGACGACGAATATCGTATATGACACCGCCGTTCATACCCATAATGAAGCTGACACTATCTTCGATTTTCCAATCTTCCAACATTGCATGTACTGTTTCTACAGGTCTTCCAGAGGCAATGCCAAATAAGATTCCTTTATGTTTTAAAGCAGAAATCGCTTCGCGATTTAGTTTAGATACTTCCTTTTTACTGTTTAAGAAAGTTCCATCTAAGTCAGTCGCAACGAGAGTTACAGTATTCATAAAATTTCTCCTTATTATTTATTGTATTTTAAGAAAGCGGCATACCCTTTCTTTGCTTCATAAATATCGGCTTTTGAAGCCAATTCAAATGGGGCATGCATATTGTGTAAGGCAATACCGCAGTCAATGACCTGCATACCATAATTAGCTAAGATGAAGGCAATTGTTCCCCCTCCACCTTGATCGACCTTACCAAGTTCACTCGTTTGATAAATGACATTACCTTTTTCCATTACTGCTCTTAATTGTGCTAGATATTCAGCATTGGCATCATTACATCCGCTCTTTCCTCTAGAACCTGTGTATTTATTGAATACCAATCCTTTTCCAAATTCAGCCTGATTTCTTGGACTGCTGACAGATGCGTAAATTGGATCGTGTGCCGCAGAAACATCGCTTGATAACATATCTGAATTAATAAATGCACGCTTTAGTGCAAGTTCGTTGTAACAATTCATCGCATTCGTAACTTCGGCAACAAAGTTTTCAAAGAATTTTGATTTCATACCAGTAGCTCCATTAGAGCCTACTTCCTCTTTATCTACAAGAAGACATACTCCTGTTCTTTCAAGGTCTATAGCTTCTAATTGAGCTCTTAATGATGTATAAGCACAGATACGATCATCATGCCCATAACCTAAGATCATGGATTCATCAAAACCACATGAACGAGCTTTACCACTCGGTACAACTTCAAGTTCAGCACTGATGAAGTCTTCTTCTTCAAAGCCATATTTATTCTTTAATAATTTAAGAATGTTTGCTTTTACTGGTTCTTTTTCTTCTTCATTTAAAGGAATGGAACCAACCGTAACATTTAAGTTCTCTCCTTCGATCACCTCAGAAGCTTTTTTCTGCATTTGATCTGCACTTAGATGAACCAAAAGATCACTAATCACAAAAACTGGATCTTCTTCCTTATCACCGACTTCAATTTCAATAGTCGATCCATCTTTTAAACAAACTACTCCATAAATAGCTAAAGGAATCGTTACCCATTGATATTTCTTTACACCACCATAATAGTGCGTATCAAAATATGCAATTTCTCCATCTTCATATAAAGGATTTTGTTTAAGATCCAACCTCGGTGAGTCAATATGTGCACCTAAAATGTTCATTCCCTCTTCTATGGGTCTATTACCAATATGCATCAAGGCAACCGATTTATTCATCATATTCATGTATACTTTATCTTGAGGTTTTAAAGATTCTTTATTTTTAATGATCTCGTTAATATCTTTATATCCATGTTTTTTAGCTTCTTCCAAGATCAAAGAAACACATTTTCGTTCCGTTTTTCCTTTGCTTAAAAATGTCATATAGTCATCTGATAAGCTCATAACTTCTTTCAACTGAGTTTCATCATATGTAGTCCATGCATTTTTCATAATGTACCCTCCAATTGCTTTAATAATCTTTTAGATAGATTGATCTTATCGGCATCTGTATTATGCCACTCGATCGTACCAGTCGAATCATTCAAAAGATTTTTATGAGTCAATATATCTTTTAGATGATGTGCTGTGCCATAGTTTCCGTCAATCAGCTGAATAGATGAAGGCAGCATATCCTGTAGGCGCTCTTTATAAAAGACAAAATGTGTACATCCTAAAACAATACTGTCAATTTCTTCTCCTTGTGTCTGATGTAAATACTCATGCAATGCTGCATATACTAAATCAGTATTCTGCAGTTTTTCAGTTTCAACTAGTTCAACCAATTTTGGACAAGGAATCTTGTAAATCGTATGTTCATCTTCAAAGCGTTCCATTAGACGGGCAAACTTTTTTTCTTTTAATGTAAGATTTGTTGCCCAAACGGCTATTTTTTGATGTTCACCTTTTTCACAAGCGACTTTTAAAGCCGGCTCCATACCGATAATATCAATTGGATATTTATCCCTTAATAAGTTCACACAGGCACTCGTTGCCGTATTGCATGCAATGACAATGGCTTTTACATCTTGTGCCATAAAAAAATCGCAGATTTCAATACAACGTTCTGTAATCTCTTCCTTAGATTTTGTTCCATATGGATTATGAAGACTGTCACCAAAATAGATCAGATCTTCCTTTGGCATTAAATCATGTATCGTATGCAAAACACTGATACCACCTAGACCTGAATCAAAAACGCCGATCTTACTGGAAAAATCCATAGATATATCAACTCCTGACTTTGTAAATTATACCCTTATTTATATATTATTTCTAGCTATATACATGAAAAGAACTGGCTTTTCAAAACTTATTTTTTCATTATGATAAGTTTTGCACCAGTTCTTTTCTTTGTTATATTCCATAATTTCTTGAACTATTTACCTTTATCATCTTTTCTAGAAGACTTTCTCTTAAAGGTTTTTTCTTCCTCCTCTAATTTGAGTCGCTATCTTCTCTTTCATGAAGTTAATACTTCTTCTTGAGATTTTATCCTCATTATTCAGGATTTTCTTATTTTTGTCTTTCTTCTACCTTGTTCAAGAATTTTATGGATATTACATAGATTTTTTTATCTATGTTATAACCTGTTTCTTTTTACACTCATATAATAACATAGAAATTCTTACTTACAAGTCAAGTGGAAAAGTTGGTCACAATAATGGAATTTCTTATAAGAAAAAGAAAAAAAGTGCTTCTACAAGCACTTTTTACTATTCAACACCGATGATGAAAGAATAAACCGGTTGATTCCCTTCATGGATTTCTACTTCAGCATCGGAAGTATCTTCGATATATTCGGCAATCTCTTCAGCTTGTTCCAGTGTTGCTGTATCACCATAAATTAATGTTACAAGTTCAGAATCCTCATCTAACATTTTGTCTAACAAAGCTTTTGTTGAAGCCATCATATCTGGATCCGATACAACGATGGCTTTTCCAAAGATGCCCATATATTCATCTTTCTTGATTTCCAAACCTTCGTATGTTGTATCTTTAATAGCATACGTAACTTCTCCGGATTTAACATGATCGATAGCTTCCTGCATTTCGGCTAAGTTATCTTCAATGTCTACTTCAGGATTGAACATGATACATGCACTTAATCCTTGAGGAATCGTCTTTGTTGGAAGCACATGAATATCCTTGTCTTCACAAACTTGACATGCCTGATTTGCCGCAAGAACAATATTTGAGTTATTTGGAAGAATAATAATGTGATCTGCATTTACTTTTCCAATAGCCGATACAAAATCTTCTGTACTAGGGTTCATTGTTTGGCCTCCGCCGACAACGATATCCGCTCTTAATTCTTTAAACATCGCATCGATACCTTTGCCTGGAGCAACAGTGATGATTGCATATTTTTTATGCTCTGCAACAACTTCTTCTTCCTGTTCTTTTTCTAAGATGTTGTCATGCTGTTCCTGCATATTTTCAATTTTTAATTTCATGAAACGACCACGACGTTTTCCCATTTTAATGGCTGTCTGAGGTTCTAAAGTGTGGACATGAACTTTAACTAGATCATCATCTTGTACACAAACGATTGAATTTCCAATCGTAGCTAATTCGTTTTTGAAATCTTCTTCAGAAAAGTGCTTAATTCCTGTTGGTGTTAGATGAAGGATAAATTCCGTACAGAATCCAAATTCCTCTTCTCCCCCTTCAATTTTTGTTTGAGCACTATCATATGAGGAAGCATCATTCGATGGAGCAATCACTTCACCTTTCATTGCAGACAAAAAGCCTTCCAAAATAATACAAAGCCCTTTACCTCCACTATCAACAACACCAACTTCAGCAAGAACTGGTAAAAGTTCCGGTGTTCTAAGAAGCGATTCATTTGCTTCAAGCACCATTTTCTCCATAACTTTGATGCAGTCTGTGATTTCTTCTGTCACAGTATAAGCATATGTATAATCTGCTGCTTCTCTGACTACCGTTAAGATCGTTCCTTCAACCGGACGCATAACAGCTCGATAAGCAACTCTAGATCCATTCACCAAGGCTTGAGCAAGCTGTAAAGCATCCATGTCTTCTAGATGTTCAACAGATTGAAAAAAGCCTCTAAAAATTTGTGAAGTAATAACACCAGAGTTTCCTCTAGCCCCCATCAATAATCCTCGAGATAAAACTTTGGCCACCTTGCCAACATGATCTTCCTCTACTTTGATTGCATCATTGACTCCGCTAGAAAAAGTCAAAGACATATTTGTTCCGGTATCACCATCCGGTACCGGGAATACGTTTAAAGAATCGACTTCAGCCGAATGATTGGTAAGATTATTCATACCTGAAGCCAACATATCTTTAAATAACTTTCCACTTATTCTCTCCATGTGATTCACCTACTTCAATACTCTTACGCCCTGGACGAAGATATTTACCTGAGAACATTTTACTTCTAGTGTTTTTTCCAAAACATACTTAACACGTTTCTGTGCTTCATAAACAACTTCATGTAGCTTAATGCCATGTAAAGCAATGATGTAAAGATCCAAAACAAGGCCTTCTGCATCCTGACGGACAACTACGCCTTTAGCATAATTTTCTTTTTTTAATAATTCGGCCCAACCATCACGAACTGCTTTCTGTGATGCCATTCCGACAACACCATAGCATTCTGTGATCGTTCCACCAGCTAGACTTGAGATCGCATCAAGAGAAATACTGATATTACCATACTCGGTTGATTTATTTATAGGCATATTAAAATCCTCCTGTTATTAACTAATTATATCGCAACTATTCAATGAAAACAAACTTATTCAACAATCTGATCATAAGAAGCTGTCTCTGCATTCCAACGATACAGTAAACCTGTATTAGGATCACGATAAACATCTAAACTAGCTGAATATTCAAGTCCTAGATCATTATTGATTGTCCAGTCTGTGGCTTGATCATATACACTTTGGGTATTTTCCGTTATCTCTTGTGATGTATCAGCCGTTTCCTGTTGATTTTCTTCTGTATTTTGGTTTTGATCTTCTTCTTTTGCTTCATCTTTGGCATTCGTTCTGCCATCAATCAAACTACCTATATCAGCACAGTCGATCTTATCTATAGCTGAATGTTGTGCATCTAATAATAAACACGCATTCTGACCATGAAGTTCTGTTAACATCGCCTGATAATTTGCCATCATGACTAAAGAATCCATACTTGTATAAACAATGTTACCATCCTGCATTGTCATCTTGATCATATTGTCATCATACGAAGTTTGAAATGGGACCATTTCCGCAATTTTTTCTATAACAGAACGAGACAGTGATTTTGCGTTTTTCTTAAACTGCTTCGCAATTTCTTTACGTTGTGATTCGTTAAAATCTGATAAAAGTGGAAAATGTACAATCGTTTTTAAATACTTTGTATCTAATTCAATCGATTCATTATCTATAGTCAACAAGTAATTCTTATTGTCCTGTACATAATAACCGATGACCACCTTCTCTTCAATTTCAAACGATATCTTGTTTTGTGATTTGTGTACCGTAGCATCGGCAATCAAAGGATTGCTTTCAAATCGATTCTCAATCAAAAAACCAGGTGTTAGCCATAATCTGGTATCCGTACTAACATCAGCGATCTGATAAATCTGTTTATCAGTATAATAATAATTTCCGCTCGAGCTTAAAACATGTGTCCTAGAATCAAATGAAAAATAATAAACAACCAAACTAGCCAAAACAAAAACAATACTGCTTAAGATGATACACGTTCTATTTGAAAATGAACGTTTCTTTTTAGATTTTTTTTGTTTTCTTACCAATGCATCTGCTCCACTTCTGGAATCAGATCAATATCATACAGTTCTTTTGCCTTGGCTTGGATCATTGTGATCAAGGCACGAACATCGGAAGCTGTAGCATCTCCAGTCGCATTGACAATAAAGTTACAATGCTTTGTACTGACTTGAGCGCCACCTATTTGATGCCCTCTTAATCCCATCTCTTCGATCAATTTCCATGCCGGGATCGTTTCCGGATTTCTGAACACACTTCCGGCACAAGGCATATTCAGAGGTTGTGAATCCATTCTTCGTTTTCTTCTTGAGTCCATCAGATCTCGAATATCATTATGTTCAGCTTTTTCAAGTTTAAAGCGGCCAGCTAATATTGTCCAATCTTTATGTTCTTGAAAAGCAGAGTGTCTATATCCATAATCTAAATCTTCCTTTTTGATCCATTCAATACGTCCATCCTTTAATACACAAACATCAATCAATAAACTTGAAAGATTTGATCTATAAGCTCCTGCATTCATATATAGACCACCACCTACAGAACCAGGTATTCCAGAGGCAAATTCCAACCCGGATAAAGAACGTTTCATAGCTTCCACAGATAAATTGATAATTGAACATCCTGCCTGAGCTACTAGAGTTCCATCCGGTTCAAAATAGTAATCGTTTAATGTACCGTCCAAATTAATGATCGCACCATCAAAATCAGTATCATCACATAAGATATTTGAACCTCTTCCAGTTACATGATACGGAATTTTTTCATCCTGTAATATATCCAGGATACACATCAAAGCCGTTTCGTTGTGTGGTGTTATATAATAAGCAACATTTCCACCAATGTGGTATGTTGTATGTTTCTTCATTGGTTCATTTTCCAATACTTTTCCATATACTTTTAATCGTGTTAAAACAGACATATAATTCCCCTTTATTTATTCTTTGATCAATTTTACCATTTCATCGATGATGTCATAAGCTGCATCAGGCTTTCCTAATCGAAGGGCATTTTGATGAACTTGTTTCATCATTTCTTCATTCATGAATAGTTCTTTGATTGCTTTTTTTAGATTTGTCGCATTTAAATCTTTCTCTTCGATCATAAATGCCGCCTTTTGATCCACCAGTACTTTTGCATTGTAATATTGATGATTATTAGCTACATAAGGACTAGGAATCATAATTGAAGGGATTCCAAGACCCGTTAATTCAGCAATCGTCGTTGCTCCAGCCCTGCAGATCATACCATCAATATGTGCATAGATCTTTAATGTATCTACATATGGCACAACAAATACATTTTCCTGCGAATCAAATAGATGAAGATCATCCGAATTATTCTTTCCACATACATACAAAAACTGCAGATCTTTCGGCATGTCTGTCAAAGAATCTTTCATCAAGGCATTTACACTGCTTGACCCTAATGATCCCATCATGATCAATATCGTTTTTTTATCTAATGATAAGCCTAATGACTTAAAATACATTTCATCAAAAGAAGCTTCTTTGGCGATGGTTGCACGTGGGTTTCCCAATAGGATCGTTTTATCGCCAGGAAAAACTTCCTCGCACTTTGTATAACAAGTAATGATCTTATCAACTTTATTCATCACCAACTGGTTTGCCTTTCCTACGATCGAATTCTGTTCATGGATCATCGTTTTAATGTGCATAGAACGACCTGCCAAGATCACAGGCGCACTCACATACCCACCAAAGCCAATTACGATATCCGGCTTAAACTCTTTTAAATACATCTTGCTTTTACGATACGCAAAAAACAACTGACTTATGGCTCTTAACTTAGAAAAGATTGAACCGACTAAACCAGAAGTATGTAAAGATTTGAAATCATAACCATAGGAAGGAATAAGATCTGCTTCCATACGATCGTTGTTTCCAATAAATAAGATTTGAGTATCTGGGTACAGCTGTTTCACTTTATCTGCCAAGGCTAATGCCGGATAAATATGTCCTCCTGTACCACCTGTCACAAAACATATCTTCATAAGCAAACCTATACAAGTATACCATAAAAACGATAAAATCAATCGATAATTTTAATTGGATCTGTTATTTGGTTCAACACACCCGTTAAAATTAAACGTCGATCTGAATTAAAACCATAATCAAGATCACACGTTGATAGTGTAACCAATGATTTATCGGTAGTATCAACATCGTTATAATACAATGCATTAGTCTTCATTTGATTGATCACATCATCTCGATATCCTCCAAATGAAGTTGTGTAATATACAGAACCATCATTTGATTTTGCATATGCCATGATTTGACATTCATAATTCGCATTCGGTGTCAAAAGATAGAACACCGGATGTTCACTAAAGAATGTCTGATCACTATAGTTTTTCAAATCCGTAAACATTCCTCCACCTTCAACAGAGTGACCGTAAATAATGGAATTATTGTCAGTAAAAGAAGGGTTTGCCTGATAGTCTAGAAAGATAGCTCCTCTTTCATTATATTCATTTTTTGTAGTATGTGTTAAATAGTAACTATTGTCATCACCTTGGACCACTGGAAAACTAATATTGCATCCAGGCACATAGACCCAGGCAATAATATCGGGATTTTCTGCCTGCAAGCTTGCCCAATCTGGTTGTAAATAGTCTTCTTCTATTACATACTCTTGTAAAGCAGCCGTTTCATCTTCAACTTGTTTTGAAGATGAATAAATTAAATATAACTGGTAGGCACTAAAAGCAAACACCCCTACACAAATCAACATTAATATTCTATATAACCATTTTTTCATAAAAACATTTTAATATGAATCCTATGTATTTTTCAATATAAAAACCCAATAAAAAAAGGTGTCTCCAATTAGGAAACACCAACATAAATGCTATTTAGAAAGTTTAGATGCAGCTGCCTTATCAATAACAACTGTTACATCTGGATGATTCTGCAATGCAGATGCTGCACATGCTGTATCAACTGGTCCTTCGATCATTGCCTTTACTGCATCAGCTTTATTTTCACCATTGGCAACTAATAACACTTTTTTAGCTTTCATGATCGTACCAATGCCCATAGAAATTGCCTGAGTTGGAACTTTGTTGATATCATCATCAAAGAAACGAGCATTCGCCTGACGTGTGTTTTCTGTAAGATCCACGATATGTGTCAAGATATCAAATGGTGTACCAGGTTCATTGAAACCGATATGTCCATTTTGACCAATTCCTAACAATTGTAGATCAACAGATACTTTCTCAAGTTCTTTTTCATAAGCTGCACAATCTTCAGCTGTACTTCCATAAGGTACATGTGTATTTGCCGGATCGATATCGATACCATCAAACAAGTTTTCTTTCATGAATGTGTAGTATGATTGAGGATCATTGCGGTCGATGCCTACATATTCATCTAAGTTATAAGATTTAACATCTTTATAGCTTGTTCCATTTTCCTTGTGATCCTTGATCATGTTTTTATAAAGACCAACTGGAGAACTTCCTGTTGCAAGTCCTAGAACACAATCAGGTTTAGATGTAACCAATTCTTTGATAACTTCAAAAGCTTTTAATGATAATTCATCATAATTTTCGCAAATAATAACTTTCATAATATTATACCCTCCGTTATTCACTAAAAAAATTATAGCACAGAAAGCGTTTAAATAAAGGGCAAAAACCGCTATTTATTTACCTTTTGATAGGAAAAAGTTTTATGTTTACATTTTTGCCTTTTTTATTTGTAACTTTTATCAAAATTGTATTTTTGTACAAATATTTGAGTATAATAAAGACAGCGATAGGAGGAATTTTATGCCAAAACAAAATCCATTATTAAATATCGTTTCCTTGCAGAAACAAGGAAAAGCGGTAGCTATTTATTCATGCTGCTCTAGCAATTCTTTTGTAATCAAAGCCGCAATGGAAACTGCAAAAAAACAAAATTCATGTGTCTTGATCGAATCAACCGCAAATCAGGTCGATCAAAATGGCGGTTATTCTGGTATGACACCAAAAGACTTTTATGAGTTCTGTCTACAAGAAGCTGAAAATGCAGGTCTTGATAAAGATCGTGTTTTCCTTGGAGGCGATCACTTAGGTCCTTTAACAGTCAGCTCAAAACCAGAAAAAGAAGCAATGGAATATGCCAAAACACTTGTACATGATTATGTAAGAGCCGGATTTACTAAGATCCATATTGACACAAGCATGAAAGTGGCAGACGATGATCCAAACACACGTTTAAGCGATGAGATCATCGCAAGACGTGGTGCTACTCTTGCCAAAGTGTGCGAAGAAGCTTATCAGGAATTATTAGAAGAAAACCCTGAAGCGATTCATCCAGTCTACATCG
This sequence comes from Faecalitalea cylindroides, assembly GCF_028321995.1. Taxonomy (NCBI): domain Bacteria; kingdom Bacillati; phylum Bacillota; class Erysipelotrichia; order Erysipelotrichales; family Erysipelotrichaceae; genus Faecalitalea; species Faecalitalea cylindroides. The sequence continues at coordinate 22,171 of NZ_JAQLXG010000005.1, read as the reverse complement.
TTGGTAGTGAAGTACCAATCCCTGGTGGTGCTCAGGAAGAATCCAGTGGAATGCAGGTTACTAAACCTCAGGATTTCAGAAATACTGTAGCTGCATTTGAAAAAGCTTTTGAAGATATGGGAATCAAAGAAGCTTGGAACCATGTCATTGCCGCTGTCGTACAACCTGGTGTAGAAGAAAAAGATGCAGGTTGTGAAGAATATGATAGAGAACGAGCTAAAGATTTGATGGCCAGCATCAAAGAATATGACCAGCTTGTATTTGAAGGACACTCAACAGATTACCAGACAAAATACAAATTGAGAGAATTAGTTGAAGATGGTGTTGGAATCTTAAAAGTAGGTCCAGGATTGACATATGCTGCACGTGAAGGTATTTTCTCTCTTTGTGTTATCGAAGAAGAACTTGCCAAAGTATATGATTTTGAAACAAGTCATTTCAAAGAAGCATTAGATAAAGCTATGTTGGCAAATCCTGGAAAATGGCAGCCTTATTATCATGGTACTGAAAAAGAAATTGCCTTTAAGCGTCAATATTCTTTCTCAGATCGCTGCCGCTACTACTTCCCAGTCAAAGAAGTCCAAGATGCTTTAAACAAATTGATCAGTAATTTAAGAGAACATCCTGTACCACTTCCATTGTTATCTCAATATATGCCAATGCAGTATACAATGGTTCGTGAAGGAACATTAAAAAATGATCCTGAAGAATTAATTAAATCACGTATTGCATACACAATTGAAGAATACACATTTGCTTCTCATCAGGAAGAGTTAGTTCGATAACAAAGGCTGAATTTTCAGCCTTTTTTTGATAAAATAAATATATGAATAAACACCTTTTAAAACAAACAATTATCTATTTAAACGAGTTTTCTTTAGACGATGATCATGATTTAGTTTCTCAAACTGTAAAAGAAATCAAACGACAAAATCCTTCCATGAGTGAAGGGGATGTCATCAAGGTAATTCACCTTCTGCAAAAAATCCACGCTCTTGAATGGCTTGATACCACTTTGGACATGTTTCCTTCAACAGTCATCTTCTCAAAAGCGAACCCTAACTCAGATGTAGAAGCTTTAGCTGCTTATGAAATAGCTCTAAGAAGCAATTTGGATCTGAATGAAGATCCTATGAAAAGTTTCTTGAAACTGACCACATTTTATGATGAAAACGAAAATATTCGCAAAGAACTTTGTACTATGGCAAATCAAATTGAAAATGAAATTGATCAGGATATTGTTTCTGAAACACTTAATATTATTTATACTGAATCAATCATTAAACGAAAATCAAATTTGGAATATCGTAATCAAAATCGTAAAATGATCAACTTTGATAATCAAGACTTTATTTTAGAACGACTGCCTCAAAGAGGCATCCCAGTCTCTAGAGAAGCCACAAAAGATCTTCAAAGCTTCTTTAAAGATACACAGATGCATGAATTTGATCATGCCTGTCCAATATGTCATATAAAAGTGCCTCAGCTTTTGATTGCATCTCATATTAAACCATTTCGCGATTGTGCACATATTTATGAAACGGCAACACATGATAATGGACTTCTGTTATGTCGCAACCATGATTTTTTGTTTGATCAAGGATATATAAGTTTTAACGATGATGGTACAATCATCATTTCCAAAGCTTTGATAGAAAAAGATCCACACTTAGAACACTTTAATTTTGATACACGACTGGATCCTATTTATATGACAAAGAATCGTCGAAAATTTTTAAAATACCATCGTGAAAACATACTAAAAAGATGAGCTAATCAAATTAACTCATCTCTTTTTTTTACATTTCAAACCATTGAATATCGCATTCATCCAATTCAACTTCAAAGTTTGAACCATCTCCTTTATAGATGGTCGTTTTCTGTGGCTCATATGTATTATTTACGACACAGAAACTGTTTGTAGATGGATATACGTTTACATCCACATTGTAGTTATCTGAATACCAACGTTTCATCTGATCTTCTTTATGAGCAGCATAGAAGATTGCTCGATATAGAAGTCTTGCGTTTTCAAAGCTGAATGGAAGTCCATTGATATAGACACCACGGCCTTTACCATATTCATTGACCGCTAAATTTACATGAAGATCTTTTTGAAAAAGAATCTTTGTGTCTGGCAATGCATATACATCATTAATGCATTCCCCCCAGTCCTCATGTTCTAATTGTTCTGTAATGAAGTGGTTTTCTTCTGCTTCCCAATTGTATTTATCTGTATGCATTGTGAAGCCCAATTCCTTATCGACTCCTAAAACATCATAAAGAGTAAAGAATTTACCATTTTTGCTGATGGCAGTTGGTTCACCAACTCCAATAAAGCCTCCGCCTTGATCAACATAACGACGTAATGCTGTAATAATCGCTTCATCAAATTCGATTCCACCGCTAAAACTTGTATAAGCAGAACCAATATTCAAGACTACATCAACATCATCCAAGATCGAAGCATCTTCACGAATTTCATCAAAGCTGATAAAACGCACATCAAATGGATATCCACTCAAAGCCTCCATTACCCCTGTATATGAATAAATCTGTTTATACCAGATGGCATGATGGACTAAGTGTGTTCCCCAGCGACGTAACTCACCCCAGCTATTGATCACCGCTACTTTTAATAAGTTATGTGGCACTTGTTGATTTACATGAGAATACAAAGTTCTGAATTCATCACAAACCTTTTCGATATAGTCAATAAATTCAGGGAAATCCAAGGCTAGCTTTAAGTATCCTCCATACCCAATACGATCTACTGGACTACGCAGGATGGCTCTTCGTGCGGTTACCCAGTTGATCTTAGCTTCTTTTAATGGATCGCCGTTTTCATGGAAAACATCTGGGAAAAAGTATGGCAAGAATCTTCCTTCGGTATATTTTACCCCTTTTATATCTGAGATCATACGAAGGGTCGTTCCAGAACCAACCGAACCAACAACAGCATCCAAGCCAATAGATTCAAAATATTTACCATATGGTTCAGTTCCAATCCAATGATCTCCTAAAAACATCATAGCTTCTTTTCCGTATTCATGACAAATATCAACGAATTTTTTAGCCAGCTTACAAACCTCACGCTGCTGGAAATCCATAAAATCACGATACTCTTTTGTAGGAACACAGAAAGTAGAATTGTTGAATCCCTTGTTAATGATATATTCTGGTCTAAATGGATATCCTACTTCTTTTTCAAATTGTTCCAAGATATATGGTGAAACAGAAGCACTGTATCCAAACCAGTCGACATATTTTTCACGCGCAAATTCATCAAACTGCAACGTAAACTGATGGAAGAATGTTGTAAAGCGAACCACATTTACATCATTGCGTTCCTGACAGAATTTTCTAAATTTATCCAGTACATACTTTTGGGTTTTTGGCTGTCTAACATCATATGTCATCTGATGTTCTTCATCTTTCCAGTCATTTGTGATCGCATTATACATATGCACAGGATCCCAGATCACAAAAGCCAAAAAGCTTACAGTATAAGCATGATAAGGGATAGCATCATGGATGATAACTTCCATTTTTTCTTCATCATAATCCCAGTTGGTCATCACTTCATCTGTTGTACGGTCAATAATTTCCCACCATCTGTGATTATCTTTTGTGTTTGGCTTAAGCTGATCCTTATAAAAGTGCTCCATGATTTTAATTCTAAGTTCATTTGAGCGAGCTGTTACAAAATCACTCATCAAATACATTTGTTGTATTTCATCAGGATTTGCTTTTGCCCATTCATTATCTTTTCTTGTCGTGTAGTATGTTGCGTATTGTTTGATATCCATTTTACGTAGTTCGTCTGGCATATCGGTTCCATCACAATCTCGGATTGCATCCGCTTTCCATCGATTAATGATTTCTATGGTCGCATCAATCACATCGACATCTGTCGGTACGGTTACTCGGCCTTTTTCAATCATCTTATTATCTCCTAAACTAATCAATTCTGTTTTCTGTTTCTGGATCAAAGAAATGCACTTTAGATAAATCCATTGTTAATTTAATTCTTGTATGTGCTGCTGGTTCTAAACGTGAATTAACTTTTGCGCACATATCCTGCCCTTTTAATGAACCATGTAAGATATATTCATGTCCTAATAATTCAGCTACTTCAATTTCAAAATCAAAATAAGCAGTTGGATATGTATCAGCTACAATACCTTCACCATGCAAATCTTCTGGACGAATACCCAAGATAATTTCTTTTCCTTCAAATGCAGAAAGTTTGTCTTTGAACATTTGCGGAATTTCAATTTTCATATCATCAATATTGAAGATTCCATTATTGTAAACACCTTTAATAAAGTTTGTAGCTGGTGCTCCTAAAAATCCGGCTACAAACAAGTTTGCTGGATTATTATAAATTTCTTTTGGTGTACCTATCTGTTGGATATAGCCTCCTTTCATGACAACGATACGATCCGCCATTGTCATAGCTTCTGTCTGATCATGTGTTACATAAATGGTAGTTGCTCCAATTCTTTCGTGAAGTTTGATAATTTCAGAACGCATCTGTACACGTAATTTTGCATCCAAGTTAGATAAAGGTTCATCCATCAAGAATACCTTTGCGTTACGAACAATAGCACGTCCCAGGGCAACGCGTTGTCTTTGTCCACCAGACAAAGCTTTTGGCTTACGATCTAAATATTGTTCAATTTCCAAGATACGTGCCGCTTCATGAACTCGTTTATCAATTTCTTCTTTACTGAATTTACGAAGTTTCAAACCAAATGCCATATTTTCATAAACGCTCATATGAGGATATAAAGCATAGGACTGGAAAACCATCGCAATATCACGATCTTTTGGTTCAACATCATTCATGCGTTTACCATCAATATAGAAATCACCTGCAGTAATTTCTTCCAATCCAGCAATCATACGTAGTGTAGTCGATTTACCACATCCACTAGGTCCTACAAACACAATAAATTCTTTATCTTTTACTTCTAAATTAAAGTCAAATACAGCTTGGACATTGTTGTCATATATTTTATCTACATGCTGCAATGATAACTCTGCCATAATCTTTCCTCCTATTTATGCTTTTTATTGTACAAGAACAATAATGTAAGTAAACCAATTAAACCAACGATTTCAATCATCAAATTGGTAACACTTACTGTTTTCTGTGCCCAGATGATCAATCCTAAAAACACAAAGAATAGAATGATCATAATTATGTTCATTACTTTATTGTCATCTCTCATAAAAAACACCTCTTATTCTTTCATTCCACCAATGCTCATACCCTGAGTGATCTTCTTTTGAACACAAATATAAAGAATCAATGTTGGAATCATTACGATTACCAAACCAGCATACATAACGCCAAAGTTTGCCTGTGATTTTGCATCTGCCATCAAGTATTTAACACCAACAGCCAATGTTGCATTTTCTTTATCCATAAAAGTAAAGGCGATAACATATTCATTCCAGAATGCTAAAAACTGGAACAAGATAACTGTGATGATACTCGGTCTTGCCATTGGAATCATGATTTTTAACATAGTCTTGAAATAACCACAACCATCAATTCGCGCAGCTTCTTCATACGCTTTAGGCAACGTTTTAAAATATCCTGTTAACAAATAAATTGTAAATGGTAAAGCTGTTGCTGCATAAACAACAGATAGCCAGAATTTATTGTTCAAGAAGAAATCAAATCCAAGAGCAATATCCGCATTAAATAACATCAAGAAAATTGGTAATACGATATAGTTAACATTAACAAATAATCCAGCCATGAACAATCCATTAAAGAATTTTTTGCCCACAAAATCAAATCGTGCCAAAACATAGGAAGCAGGAAGAGCAACAACTAATAAAATAACTAATGATAAAGCTGTTACGATTACCGTATTCAATAAGTAATCACCCATTCTTGCCTTTACAAAGGCATCGGCAAAGTTAGACCATAACATCTGTGCAGGAAGATCAAAAGGATTTCCACTAACCAGTTCCAACTGTGATTTCAAAGATGCCAAGAATACCCATGCGATTGGTACAATGATTGAAATAGCCAATGTGATCAAGGCTACATAAACAAAGATCTTATATATAGGAAAATTACGTTTTTTCATAAACCAACCTCCTAGTACTGTAGAACTTCACGTTCAGTTACCTTATTTATGATAGCTGACAAAGCAAATGAGAAGACGAAGATACATACACCAATTGCCATACCGAATCCATATTTACCGGCAAATGCATTGTTGTACATATAGTTCAAGGCAACTTCACTACCTAAATTACCTTCACTTGTCAACTGTACAAACATGAATGATAAGTTGATCGTAGAAATAACGAAGAATGTCAAAGTAGTACGAATATTATCCCAGATCAATGGTAAAGTGATCATAAAGAACTGTTTTACTTTACCTGCTCCTTCAAGGCTTGCTGCTTCATATAGGTTTTCTGGAATACTTGTCATACTTGACATATACATAACCATATAATAACCAATCGCCTGCCATATTAAAGCAGCAATAATTGAATAGTTAATAATATCCGGATTACCCATCCATTGTTGCTGCAAGAAATCAAGTCCAATCATACCAAGGAATGTATTCAAGATACCATTTGTAGGCTGATAGATGGCAGAAAAGATACCTGCAATAACAACAATACTCAAAATATTTGGAATATAGAAAATAACACGGAAGAAATTCTTTCCAACAAAATTTTCACGTGTTAACAAGGTTGCAAATAAAACCGCCAATATCAATGTTATGATCGTGATCAATACGACATAAAGAATTGTATTTTGCATAGCCTCGATAAATCGCATATCGTTAAAAAGAACTTTGAAGTTAAAGAATCCGGCAAATGTTGCTTCACTGACAAAATTGCTCTTTTTAAAGAATGCGGTCTTAAATACATCAATCGTCGGAATGACCATAAAAATGAATACTAAGATAACTGCCGGTGCTAGACAAGCAAATACGAAACGACTTTGTGCTTTCTTTTTATTCATAATTTACCTCCAATCTTTAAAAAGCGACGAGCAATAATTTGCTCATCGCTTCGATTTGTAACTATTTTAATGTTTAATTATTCAGCATTTAATTTATTTTCTGATAATTTTACCCAAGCATCAGCCAATATGCTCTGATATTCATCTGCTGTGATTTCACCAGTAGCTAAAGAATCAATTGAACCGAATACTGTAGCCGCACGGTCAAAATCAGGTAAATTTTCTGTGTTATATGGAGCAAATGCACCGAATGCTGGAGTTGCTTCATTGTATACAGAGAAGAATTCTTTAGTATATCCATCTTCCATAGCTGCTACACGATCCATCATATCTGTTGTAGGAACGATGTTTCCACTTTCAGCCATGATCTGTACACCTTCATCAGAATAGATAAATTCTAAGAATGCTTTTGCATCATCAACGTTTTTAGCCTGAGCAGGGATCCAAACTTGTTCAGTCATAGAACCAACGAAACGTTCTCCACCTTCTTCAAGAGCTGGTAAAGGAAGAAGTCCCCAATGGAAGTCTTCAGGAGTAGTATCAGCCATTTCGTTAACTACCCAGTCACCATTTGGCATAAACAATGCTTTTCCATCAATTACTGCTTGCTGGTTCATTGTGAAACCATCTTTAGCGTTTGCATTAGATACTGTATCAGAATACAAGTAATCAGGGCTTACTAATTTACTAATGATATCGATAACTGTTTTTCCTTCTTCAGAATTCCAAACATCTGGTTCATAATTCAAAACGTTGAATAAGAATTCTTCACCGCCAGCTTCTTTCAATAATGCATTTAATGTATTATCAAAGTAACCATTTGTTGGATAAGTAAACAATGCAATTCCATCTTCTCTAGCCTGATCACCTAATGCCCAGAATTCATCCCAAGTTGTTGGAAGTTCATATTTCTTCCCTTCTCCGATCAATTCTGTGTTATAGAAGAATCCAGCTGGAGTTGTCTTTAATGGCAACAAGTAAGATTTTCCATCACCATAGTACTGTACAATACGACTATTTGCGTATTCTTCATCAATATTAATATTTTCGATAACGTCAGAAATATCCAATACTTCATTTGTGTTTAACTGAGTTTCTGTGTATCCAGAAGGTTGTCCTAAGTTGTAATAAACAACATCTGAATATTCACCTTGTGCATTTTCTTTGTTCAATACATCAGGCAATTCTTTTTCGAAACGAAGTTGAACATCTACATCTGGGTTAGCAGCTTCGAAAGCTTCAGCTAATTTTGTAAATACTTCTTCTCCGTTTCCTCCAGAGAATGAATCGAATTTAAGAACTCGTTTATCTCCAGAATCTGCATCTTCAGCTGGTGCGCTTGAGCATCCTGCCAACATAGATGCTGCCATCGCAAATGATAGTCCAGCAGTTATAATTTTTTTCATACTCTACCTCCTATAAATTCGTATGAATCTTTTTGACAAATTCAGTATATCGAATTTGTAAGCGCTTTATCATAATTATATAGTTGTTTATTTTATATATATTGCGATTTTGTTTATTCTAAACAAAATTGATAAATCAAAGAAAACAATATATAATTATGTAGAAAAGGGATTTATTATGAGCACACATCGATTTCAACTTGAACAACTAAACTTTGATAAAACAAGGCCAAAGCTTTTGTACATTACTGAATCTAGTTTCGACCATGAGTGGAATTCTACTTTACATACACACTTATGTACCGAAATCTTTTATGTAACGAAAGGTCATGGTCTTTTTAGTCTAGACAACAAAACCTATCCAGTAAAAGAAGATGATCTAGTCATCGTGAATCCACTTGTTTCACATACCGAACGAGGTATTGAAAATGTCAATTTTGAATATATCGTTATGGGAATCGAAGGGATTACATTTTTTTCTAAAGAACAGGATGAAGAACAAGGCTGCAGTATCGCAAACTATTATGAATATAAACACGAGGTCTTATTCTACTTAAGAACGATGTTACTTGAGGTAAAGACAAAAGATGTTGAATATCAATCACTTTGTCAAAACCTTCTGGAAGTCTTGATCATCAATTTAATGCGTCGCGCTCAAATTAAGCTGGAAGTCTCCCCTGTCAATAAAGCGAATAAAGATTGTGTCTTTATCGAAAAATATATTGACGCGCACTTTAAAGAGGATATCACATTAGACAAATTAAGTGAACTCACATTTTTAAATAAATACCACATCGTTCATGCCTTTAAACAATATAAAGGTATTTCTCCTATTAGTTATATGATCCAAAAAAGAATACACGAAGCTAAGATTCTCTTATCTACGACTAATTTACAAATTTCTGAAATTTCTTATATTGTCGGATTTACAAGCCAATCTTATTTTGCTCAGGCATTCAAAAAATCTGTAGGCATCTCTCCCCTTCAATACCGAAAAGATCATAGTAATTAAGATCTATATTTGATACAATAAGAACATGACAACAGGATATTTTTTTGATATGGATGGCACACTCTATAACAACGCCTTCCATACGATTTCACATAAAACATTTCAAGCTCTATATCAATTAAAGGATCAAAAAGATATGCTCTTTTTAGCAACCAGCCGTTGTTTAAGAGAACTCGACCACTTGCCACGAGAAATGTATAATTTCCCTTTTGATGCCAAAATCTTAGATGGCGGCGCACTCATCTTAGATACAAACAATCAAATCATTGAAGACACTCCTATCTCACCTACTTTGATGAAGGAAATCGAAACATATTGTCTTAACAACGATCTTCTTTATCGATACAGTACAAAAGATGGAAATTATTTTGGCACCAAAGTCAAACAAGCCTTTTATGAATTAGAGTTTTCTTTATATTTAAACACACCAGATTATAAGCCCTATGAAAATGATATTGCCTATAATGTGCTAATTTGTTATGAAACAAATAAACAAAAAGAAGAAATTTGTCAAATAGCACGTGATTGTGGCATCGTTTTTTATCCAGAATGTGTTGAGATCCGAGCCAATAACATAGATAAGGCGACTGCGATCCAAAAAATCAAACACCATTTTGAACTTGATCGCATCATCTGCTTTGGTGATGGAGAAAATGATATTGAAATGATCAAACAAGCGGACATTGGAATCGCAATGAAAAATGGTTGTGATAAAGTAAAAGAAATCGCCGATCATATCACTGACTCGGTCGATGAAGATGGTATATATACATATCTAGTTAAAGAAAAGCTGGTAAAGGAGGTCTAAAATATGCCATTTAAATTAGAAAATGAGTTTTGTCGTTTGGAAGTAATCCCGGAAGCTGCAGAAATTACTTCTTTTTTCGACAAGACAAATAATGTTGAAATCATGTATCAAGGAGATGAAGGCTGGTCTGGAAGAAACCCAAGTCTTTTCCCTATCATCGGTAGTACATATTCAAAGTATTATGAAATTCACGGAAAACAATATACGATGAAAAATCATGGCCTTGCCCGTTATGCTACATTTAAAGGGGAACAACTTGAAGACAAATTGATTTTTACATTCTGCTCTGATGAAGAAACTTTAAAACAGTACCCTTTTGATTTTGTGTTTGAAATTGCTTACTCTCTTGAAGGCAAGACTTTACATATCGACTACACGATCAAAAACACTTCAAAAGAAGATATGCCATATTCATTTGGACTTCATCCTGCTTTTAGAGTCCCTCAATACAAGAATGAAAAATTTGAAGACTATTCCATTGATTTTGAATTCAATGAAGAAGCTACACAGCTTGTCTTTGATCCAAGTTTTAGCGAAAACATCAAAGAAAAGAAAGTTCAACTAAATTCATGGAAGTTATCTCGTGAAGATATTAACCATTATGCTACATTGGTATACAAAGATTACAAGAGTTCCTATGTAACACTAAGCCATCAAGGTGAACCTCGTCTACGTGTTCACTTCGCCGGGTTCCCATACCTGGCTCTTTGGACACATCCTACACCAAGCAACTTCATCTGCATTGAACCTTGGTATGGACACAGTGATTTTGAAAAAGAAACACCAGATTTCTACCATCGTGAAGGTACGATGATATTAAAACCTGGTGAAGAAACACAATTCAGTTATCAAATTGAACTATTCTAAAGACCCAAGTGGTCTTTTTCTTTTTCTAAAAATTCTTGCACTTTATATTTTGGAAATCCTACAACATTTGAATAAGAACCTTCAATACGCTCTACAAAATCCACTTCCTGAATTCCATAAGAACCCGCCTTATCCATACAAGTTCCTTTATTTACATAGTCGTTGATCCTATCATCACTTAACTCTTTAAAATAGACTTTTGTCGTAACGACATCAACCACTTCATGATTTGGACTACATAAAGCTACCGCTGTTTTGACTTCATGAACTTTACCAGACAGCATTTTCAAAGTTTTAAACGCTTCAGTTTTGGAAGCTGGTTTTTGAAGAATTTGCCCATCATAAACAACGATCGTATCAGCACCAATAATACAATCATTATTGTGTTTTTCAAATACTTCCTTTACTTTTGAAAGAGCTACATTCTTCAAAGCTGCATCAATATCCTGACCTTTAAAAACTTCATCTTTTAAGGCCGGAATCACGCAAAATGTATAACCTAGTTTAAAAAGAATCTCTTTTCTTCTTGGCGATTTAGAGGCTAATATTAAATTCATTTTCGATCAAATCCTATCGGTGCTTTTTTAAATTGATAATATATTGAAAACGCTAATGCAATTGCAACCATCAAAACAAATTCGATGATAATACTAATGACCAGCTGATTAAAAATAATCTCAGGCAACATACAGATCATAAAATCAGTACGTGGATCTAACAGCCATAAATCATTAGAGAAGAACACAGTATGAAACCAAGTCCAAAAGCCTGTAAAATCATATGCGATCCACATTCCAAAAAATAACAATACAATTCCTAAACATATTGAAGCTTGGATCATCCCTTTGCTAAGATAGCTGATCATGAGCTTCTTTTCTTTTACAAAAAAATAGACCAGGATACCAATCATAAAAACAAAACAAACGATACCCACAGTAATCGCATTTTGATATAGCGCTTTTACATCTACCATATGCGTCTTTTCTTTTGTGTTAAACGCTTCAACAGCCTGTCCATTGCGAGTTATCGTAATGTCCATATCCTGTCTTTTATCTTGAATATAATCCAATAAGACTATAATGCTGTCATTGAGATCTTGATTGGAAACATTTAAATCACTAGCCAATTCCATTTGTTCATAACGAGTTGTATAAAAATCAGGATCCAACGCGATTGATTGAATGCTGAAAACGGCAGCACATACAATAAACATTAGACCCCAAATAAAAGAAATGAATGATTTCATTATTCAACCGCAACCAATTCCGCCTTATCAACCATTGGCATAGCTTCCATTAATTTCAACAAAGCTTGAATACTGATTTCTAGATCCGTTATATCTAAAGTCAGTGATAAGTTATGAATACCATTAATTGGAATCGTTTGATTGATTGCCAGAACGTTGACCTGTTTTACCGATACTAAAGACAAGACTTTTGACAAAGCTCCCTTTTCATTTTTAATGATCATAGAAACTACAGCGTTACGGCGCGATTGATCCTGATCAAATGAGAATACTGCATCTTTATATTTATAGAAAGTTCCTCGCGAAATCCCTACTTCCTTAACTGCTTCTGAGATGCGTTTTGCTTTGCCTGATATCAGTAACGTTCTTGCTTCTATAACTTTTTCAAGAACTTCAGGCAAAATATCACTTGAAACAACAAAGAACTTACTCATACTCTATATATGCTCCTTTCGTAGAAATCGATACCTTCTTATAAGACATGCCACAATATTTTACAATCCATTCTTGTAACATGTCCAGCTTTTTCTCATCTAAACTCATGGCCAGCATCGTACTGCCACTTCCTGAAATCCACATAGCTAAATCAATGCTCTTACAGTAGTCATGAATTTCAGCATATTCCTTGATGAGTTTACCACGATAGGGTTCATGAAGAAAATCGTGGCATGTCTTAGGAAAGATCAATTCATTTCCACTGGATAAACATTGAACAAAACTTAACGCATAACCAACCTGTTTAACGGCATCTTTATAGTCAATGGTCTGTGGTAAAACCTTTCTGGCTTCAGATGTTTGAATCGGATAATCCGGAATCATGGCCAAACCTTTAAAGTTTTGACAAGGAATCATCATCATGCGAACATCACCATCATCCATGAAGCTTGTGCATGCTTGTCCAAATATTGCCGGTGCAACATTATCTGGATGACCTTCAATCTCGGTTGCGATTTTTAGCATCTCCATCTTGTTTAATTGACCGTGAAACCATGCATCCGCTGCCATGATACCCGCAACGATACAAGTTGAACTCGAACCAAGTCCTCTTGATGAAGGTATATCTGTATCGATTTTTAATTTTAAGGTAGGCATATCTACCTTCATATAATCACAAGTTTTTTTAAATCCCACGATTACTAGATTGTCTTCATTTTTAAATTCATCTGAACAGCCTTCAATTACAAACTCTGGATTTGGTTCAAAGTAAAATGTCGCGAACCAATCCAAAGCCATTCCTAAAGTATCAAACCCAACACAACAATTGGCACTTGTTGCCGGTACCTTTACACAAATCATACGAACTTCTCCACCATACCTTTAACGCTTTCTTCCATTTCTTTGACAGAAATCACATCTTTATGAATGATCTTAGAGGTTTGTAAAGCTGCTAGATTGCCAGGAATTGGATCGCTACAGATTTCTGCAAGTTTGTTCATCGCATCAAATTCAGAAGTACTTTCTATACCCAAGGCATCCAATACATCCTGAGGAAATTTATAAGGTGATGCCGTTGCTAAAGAAACAATCACATCTTCACAGGCATCTTTGGCAACCTTATACGCAATGGCAGAATGTGGATCTAAGATCACACGATTGGAATCATAAGTTTCTTTTATGACTTGTTTTGTGGCTTCATCATCAATATAACCACAGCCAAATAAAGATTGTATTTTTTCCAACATCTGTGCTGGAATTTGATATCTTCCTTTTTGATTTAGATCATCCATACATTGTTTGACAAATTCTGTATCTTGATTTGACATATAATACAACAATCTTTCTAGATTGGATGAAATCAAGATATCCATGCTAGGTGAGATTGTCTGAATAAAATCGCGGTTACGATCGTAGATTCCGGTTGTTAAAAAATCTGTTAAAACATGATTAGCATTGCTGGCTACATAGAATTTCTTTACCGGCAATCCCATTAAATACGCATAATACCCAGCCAAAACATCTCCAAAATTTCCCGTAGGAACACTAAAACACACTGGTTCATTCATTTTAATGACATCATGATTCACAAGATATTTATAACTTTCAAAATAATAAACGATCTGAGGAACAAGTCGTCCTATATTAATCGAATTTGCACTCGTTAGCATGACATTATGCTCAGCGGCAAATTCATTTAGATCTTTATCCAAAAACAATTCTTTGACTTTACTTTGGGCATCGTCAAAGTTTCCTTTGATTGCCAACACTTTTAAATTGTTACCCGTCTGACTTGCCATTTGGCGATATTGCATCTGGCTCACTTTTTGATCTGGATAAAAAACTTCGATTCCGATATTTTTTACATCTTTAAATCCATTTAACGCTGCTTTTCCAGTATCACCACTTGTAGCCGTCAAGATCAAAGCTTTCTGATCTGTTTTTTCAAGAGCTACAGACATAAGCTGTGGCAATAAAGTCAAGGCAACATCCTTAAAAGCACTGGTTGGACCATGAAACAATTCCAGAACATAGATATCCCCTACCTTACGAACTGGGGTAATGTCTTTAGAGGCAAAAGTATCTGTATATGCATTATTTACACATTGTTCTAATTCTTCTTTTGTAAAATCATGTAGAAGTTTGCTCAAAATGTAAACAGCATTTTCTTTATAATTATTTTGACAAACTCTATTTAAATCAATTTTTACATCAGCTAAATCAGGCCAGACAAACAATCCACCATCATCACTGATTCCTTTTAAAATTGCTTCTTTTGATGTCAGATGAACCTGTTTATCTCGTGTTGAAACATAGAAATTGTTCATGGGAATCCCTCCTTGAAAAACTATATCTCATATGATACAATGTTCACAATTTAAAAACAAGTGTTTTTTAAAAAAACACATAAGGAGGATAAAATGAACATTACTTTATGTGGATACGGTGTTGTAGGAAAAGGTGTTGAAAAACTTTGTGAATTAACCAATGATCTCAATATCCAATATATATATGTACGAAAAGAAAAGGAAGATCTTCCCCGCTTTTCAAACGAAGAACATATCGTTGAAGATCCATCCATTGATATTGTCATGGAATGTATGAATGGTCTTGAACCAGCTAACACATTGATTCGTAAAGCTTTAAAAGCGAAAAAACATGTAATCACATCCAATAAAGCAGTTATCGCAACCTATTTGGAAGATTATTTAGATCTAGCTAAAGATAATGATACGACCATTCAAATTGAAGCTTGTGTTGCGGGTGGAATTCCTTTTTTAGATGCACTATTAAAGCTACAGCGTTTGGAACCAATTCAAGGATATGAAGGAATCTTTAATGGAACCAGCAACTATATTCTAGATCAAATGACTAAAAATGATCTTGATTATGAAGTTGCCTTAAAAAATGCACAGGACCTTGGATATGCCGAAAAAGATCCTACAAATGATGTGGAAGGAATTGATGTTTACTATAAGGCTGTTATATCTAATATGCTGGCTTATAAAAACAAAAAATTAGAGCTGCCAAAACCTGTTGGTATTTCTAAAATTTCAAATAATGATATTGCCTTGGCAAAAGAAAACGGGAAGATCATTCGCCATTTAGCAATTTCAGTTTGTAAAGATGAAAAAGTTTGTACGATCATTGCACCGGCATTTTTAGATAATGGAACTTTCTTAGCCAATGTTGAAAACAACTATAATGCACAAACGATCCATGCACATAGCTTTGAAACACTTGGCTATCTAGGTCAAGGGGCTGGTCAATTAGCTACCGCTCAAGCTATGATGCAAAATGCAATTGATACATTGGAAAACAAAGAACGTACGATTTTATTAACCAATACGTACACATATGATGAAACACTGATCAAAGAAAACTGGATCATTCGTTCAAATAAAGAGCTTACAATCAACTATACAAAAAAAGATGGTTCTTACTATTGGATCGAACAAATGGATCAGACAATCATTCAAAAAATCAAAAAACAAGATACAGATGCAATGATCGCAATATGGAGATAAGCTTATGTTAAAAATCACAAAATTTGGTGGAAGCAGTGTAGCCAGTGCTTCTCAATTTAAAAAAGTTAAAGAGATCGTTATGTCAGATCCTGCACGAAAATATGTTGTAGTGAGTGCCCCTGGGAAAAGAAACGGAAATGACAATAAGATTACCGACCTGCTCTATTTATTAGATGCACATCGTCAATATCACGTAGATGCCTCAAATGTTTTTAATTTGATCAAAGATCGTTTCTTGGAAATAAAGAATGAACTAGGTTTAAAACAACCTATTGAAAAGGAATTAGATCGTTTTTATACGAACTTAAATCAAATGAACCAAGCCGAAATCGTTTCACGAGGAGAATATTTCTGTGCCAAATTAATGGCAGAATATTTAGGCTATGGATTTGTCGATGCCAAAGATATCATTCGTTTTCGATTAGATAAAACCATTGACTGGCAGGCAACAACAAACAAACTAACCGCAAAATGCGCTCAGTATAAAAACTTTGTTTTTCCCGGCTTCTATGGAGGCAGTGCCAATGGACAAATCCAGATTTTTCCTAGAGGTGGTGGAGATATTACCGGAGCTATATTGGCACGATGTTTAAATGCAGATGTCTATGAAAACTGGACCGATGTCTCTGGATTTTTAATGGCAGATCCAAGAATCGTAAAAGATCCAGAACAAATTACACATATCACCTACTCAGAACTAAGAGAGTTAAGCTATATGGGTGCCAGCGTTCTTCATGAAGAAGCTATATTCCCTGTCAAGGAAGCAAATATCCCCATTCATATCTTGAATACAAATCGACCACAGGATGCAGGAACGATCATTCAAGAACATAACAATTACGTCAACCCTTATGCCATTACAGGGATTGCTGGAAAGACAGATTTCTTAAGCATTTACATTTATAAAAAACATATGTCCAACGAAATAGGATTTATCCGAAAAGTTCTATCGATCCTTGAAGCATATCATATAAGTGTAGAACATATTCCAAGTGGAATTGATTCCTTCAGTATCGTTGTCTCTAAAAAAGACATTGAAGATTCCTTATATGAAATTCTTGCCCGTATCAAGACAGAATTAAAACCAGATGAAATCAAAACACAGGAAGATATTTCATTGATTTCAACCGTGGGTAAAAACATGTCTGACAAGCCAGGTACCAGTGGTAAACTATTTGGTTCTCTAGGAGCTAACAACATCAATATTGTGATGATTGCCCAAGGCAGCGATGAAATCAACATCACGGTTGGTGTAAAGAAAAAAGATTTTGAAAAAACGATACAAGTTATCTACGACACATTTGTCACAAAGGAGAAACAGTCATGAAGACAATTGCAATTGTAGGCGCTACAGGCGCTGTAGGACAACAGATGTTAAAATGCCTTGAAGAAAGAAACATTCAATGCAACTTAAAGCTTTTGGCAAGTGCCCGCTCTAAAGGAAAAAAATTCAAATTCTTCGATCAAGAAATTATTTGTGAAGAATTGAATCCAGATAGTTTTAAAGATGTTGACTTTGCTCTTGGTGCCACTGAAAACGATATTGCCAAAACATGGATTCCCTGGGCATTAGAAAACAAGGTAATCATTGTCGATAATTCAAGTGCCTTTCGCTTAGACCAAGATGTTCCTCTAGTTATCCCTGAAATTAATCCGGAGGATATCGCCAAGAACAAAGGTATCATTGCCAATCCCAACTGTGCGACTATCATTGCCCTGGTCGCATTAAATGCTCTGCATAAAGAATTTAAGATCAAACGCATGATTGTCACAACATTTCAGGCTGTTAGTGGAGCTGGAGTAAAAGGTATTCAAGATTTAGAAAATCAATTAAAAGATCCTACTGCACCTTGTAATGCATTTCCTTATCCAATTGCCTACAACCTAATTCCTCAAATCGGAGACTTTGATGATCTAGGAATATCAAAAGAAGAATGGAAACTACAAAATGAATCCAGAAAAATCTTACACGATGACAACCTTTTGGTAAACTGCACTTGCGTTCGTGTTCCAATCTTACGAAGCCATTCTGAAAGTATCACGATCGAATGCGAAAAAGAAATCGATATTACCAAGGCTAGAGAACTTCTATCATCAGCACAAGGCGTTCTATTAAAAGACGATCCTTTACACAAACAATATCCAATGCCTTTAGAAACAACAGATCAAGATCTTGTTTATGTAGGCCGTGTTCGTAAAGATATTTCTGATCCTACAAATCACTCTTTATCCTTATTCTGCTGCGGCGATCAAATACGCAAAGGAGCCGCTACGAACGCTGTTCAAATTTTAGAAAAACTTCTTTAAAAAGACCAGGCTATTTTTCAGCCTGGTCTTCGTTTGTTTTATCAACAATTTCTTTGGATTCGATCATATCTGTTTCATCTTCTTCAACTTTTTGTTCTGGTGCCTCTTTTTTTTCTTCTTTTGATTCTTCATCACGTACCAATAATTTGATCAAAGTTTCATTCATACAAGCAAGAGCATAAAGGATCACAGTTAACATAACCGGATTAAAACAATAAGAAATTAAAGTTTCAATGATCTGAGCTGTTGTGATCGTTCCAGCAGCTATATACGTTGAAAGTGCTGAATATGTTGAAAATAATGTGTATCCAGTGTAAACCAAGGATAAAACAACAAATACATATAAAATCTTCGTTAAATTCTTCTCTTTTTTCATAAATACCTCCATGATTTCTCTATTGTACTTTATTTCTAGTTTTTTTTCTACTTTTCATGGAGGAAGGCCTATTTTTTAAAGATTGATTGTTTCAACTGAGTTAATATATCAAATAGTCCATTTTCCACTTTTTCCTCTTTATTCGAGACAAGTTCAATCGCTTTTTCCATATTCATTTTTTGAGAATCATAAGGATCTCGTGAAGAATCAACACGTACATATTGTCCATTAGATTTTAGATATCTTGCTTTTACATTATCTTTTAAAATATCATCAAAGTAATCTAATATACGTTTTTTTAATCGTTCATCATAAATTGGACAAGCTACTTCAACACGTTTTTCAGTATTTCTTGTCATAAAATCCGCACTGGATATATATACCTTGTTGACACCCTGTGTTTCAAAACAGTAAATTCGAGAATGTTCCAAGAAACGTCCAACTATACTAATGATCCAAATATTATCCGTATAGCCTTCAAGCTCTGGTAACAAACAACAAATACCACGAATAACCATAGTAATTTTTACCCCTGCTTGGCTGGCTTCAACAAGACGTTTCATGATATCCATATCGGTCATTGAATTCATCTTGATCTTAATAGATGCCGCTTTGCCAGCCTTGGCATGTTCGATCAAAAGATCGATATTCGATAGAACTTCCTGTTTTAGATTGGCAGGAGCAACCCATAAATGTTGATAAGATCCATTTAAATTCGATGTTGCCATATTTTGAAAGAAAGCTACTGCATCTTTACCGATACTTTCTTTTGCCGTTATATACGAAATATCCGTATACATATGGCTTGTTTTTTCATTATAGTTCCCTGTTCCAATTTGAGTAATATACTTGATCGTATTTCTTGTTTTATACGTAATCAGACAAACCTTAGAATGAACTTTATAGTTTTCAAAACCGTATAAGATTCGACATCCAGCATCTTCTAAGATTTCTGCTGCATTGATATTGTTCTGTTCATCGAAACGAGCACGAAGCTCCATCAAGACCGTAACTTCTTTGCCGTTCTCTGCAGCTCGACATAAATATCTTAAAATCTTTGAATGTTTCGCAAGTCGATAGATCGTAATCTTGATTGAAACAACATTTGGATCTGAACTTGCCTCTTTTAACAAATCAAGAAATACTCCAACATCCTGATATGGATAAAACAATAAAGCATCATGATCAATGATTTGTGGAATCAATGGTTTCTTACTATCTAGATCAATGGATGGCTGAGCATTAAAATCTTCATAAGATAAAGGTGTCTTTAACGACAAGGAAGCTGAATCAATAACGGAATAGACATGCTCCATTTCCAATGGAGTTTTTGAAACAAAAACTTGCTTGCGTTTCAAATTTAAATGATCGCATAAGTATTCACAGACATCATCCTTAATATCTTTATAGAATTCTAATCGAATTGGTGACAAACGACTTCTAGACTTTAAGATCTTCTTCATAGATTGTCGATAATCTTCATCATCATCAATCGCTTTATCATCCAGGTTGATATCGGCATTGCGAGTGACACGAATGACTGTTTTAAACAATACTTCTTCATTAAAAAGCTTTTGTACGAAGTGGCAGATAATTTGCTCTGCTAACAAATAACAATGCTCCGTATCTGGAACATATAAGACTCGATCTATAAAATTAGGAACACTTATGATTCCGTATCCTTGTTCCAATTCAACAATGATATACAATCCTTTGTTTATTAAATGTGGAAAAGGATGTCTTGCATCTATGATCTGTGGTGACAACAAAGGAAAAATCTGTGTATCAAAATATTGGGTTACATATTTTAACTGCTTTTTAGATAGATCTTTAAATGAAAGACAAGACATCTGCAAAGATCTTAATGTGCGATTGATATCTTTATACGTTTCATCTTTTAAAACATATAGTTTCTCACTCATTTCATAAATCGCATCTAACTGTTCATCTGGTGTCATTCCACTGCGTTTATCAATATTATCTTTATCAATCAAAGATAAATCATATAAACTACCACATCGAATCATGTAAAATTCATCTAAATTGCTGGTAAAAATAGCTATAAATTTTAATCTTTCCAATAACGGAACTCTTGGATCTGCTGCTTCTTCTAAAACTCGTTCATTAAAACGCAGCCAAGATAGTTCACGATTTTGGGTAAACGGATATTTTTTATGCATTTTGTTCTCCTATAACTCTCTCAATCAAATAACCTTCTCGAACTCCATTCATTGATACTTGAATTTTTTCAGCTTGTGTATATTGCGCAATCGTATCAATGATCACCAATCCACAAAAAAGAGTGTGGATCCTGTCTGGTTTAACTTTCAAAAACAAATGCGCACAACGCTCTTCATCTTCTAATAAATATTTTGTAAGTTCTTTTAATAGATTGCTGTCAAACTCATAACAATCTTTGGCAATCCATTTCAAGCTCACAAGCACAGAGCGTAAAGCTCGCATGCTACCACCAGTCACCGCAAGATATCGACATCGAAAAGTTCCTTTATCCTTCTCGGCATCTTTTAATTCTTTCATAACACGTTCTTTCATCAATTTAACTTCTTTTGCCTTAGGAAGAATGGCTTTTACATATTTATTGAACATGTTTAAAGATCCAATCGGTAAACTGGCGACATACCCAATCTGGTTATGATCATATAAAATGATCTCACTACTTCCTCCGCCTGTATCCACATAGATACCATTGTCATGGGCCAGTCCGTGAATAGCTCCTTTAAAACTCAATCTACCTTCCTGAGCACCAGAAAGTAAATCGATCTTGATATCACAGTCGTTTTTAACTCTATCCAATACCTCTTGTGTGTTATCAATATTTCGTAAAGAAGCTGTCGCAAAAGCTGAAAAAGAGCCAATATTTAAAGACTGCATCATTTCTTTAAAACGTATTAAACACTGTTCTAATTTTAGAATACCTTCTTCAGACATAATGCGCTTTTTAACATAGGAAACGATCCCGACCGCTTCCTTTTTAGAAAACAAGATCTCAAAAACATTATTTTCATTAATTTGATATACATTTAATCGAATCGTATTTGATCCAATATCAATGATTCCATGTATCATACTCAAACCCCCATATTATTATTGATTATTACGGAGTGAGAAGTCCACTCAATACGGCAAAATAAGTCCATGTATTACGGTGACGAAGTCCACTTGA
>NZ_JAQLXG010000004.1:0-123772 GCF_028321995.1 Faecalitalea cylindroides | reverse complement strand
TTTAGGGGTTCATACACATATAAAAAGGGACTAATAGTCCAAAGTAGTTCAAAAACTACTCAACTGTTAGACCCTCTCATCTTTCTTTGATCATTAAGTTTAGTTAGGTTAGGTATAGTTAAGTTAAAAAGGAAAAAGTTTTAAACGAGCTGTTCGATTCGTACACCGTTTTCTATTGCATAGATAAACTGGTCACGAACATGATCAAAGAGTTTAAACAATGATTTAAAATATTCAGCCTTTTTAGGACTATATACTTTCCATGCTCCTATGCAGCAGCATGTTTCATTGTTTATAAAACCCAGGACATCGCTTAAAGGATATCCTAAGAAAATACCGATTTCGTGAGGAAAATCTGTTTCTTCCATTCGCTTATCTAAATGATCCAGACAGGCAGAAAGAGAGTGTATAGGATAATCGTATTGTTCTAGGAAGGTTCTAATTTCTGGATCTAGTAATACATTTTCGAGAATTTCAAATGAATACAAATAAATTGTTATACGAGGTTTATCTGCCTGCAGGATCCGAAAAGTCAAATGCTTATCCGCAAATTTTTCGTTATACTCACGAATCAAACTATCTACACAAGGTATCGCAGTGCGTGGAATATGAAACATATTTGCTAATTTATATTTCTTTAATGCCGGCGCACAATGATACGCAAGGTATTCTTCAAATAATTTTTGTTCTTTAGACATTGCCTAAAATCTTACTTATTTCCGCAATATCCTCTTCTGTTCCTGCATTTTCTACTTTATATAAGCAATCTACTCCATATTCTTCGCTGATCTTGTCACCTGCTTTACAATAAGCATCTCCATATCCAAGATCACCAGAGACAATAACACCTTTTAATTTTGTTCCATTTGTCATCAAGAATGATTCTACTTCCATGGGAACATCTCCAAAGCCATCTGTATATGTAAACAAAATAAAATCATCATCCATCGTTTCACTGCCACTTTCAATAACTGTGGCGTCTAATCCAAGAGCATTCACAATGGATTCTACATTGCCTGTTCTTGAAGCATATGCATATTTCATATTATTCATACCTCCTTAGTTAGTTTAATCTAACTTTATGGTTAGTATAGACTAACTTTTGCATTATGTCAACTTCTTTTATATTTTTTCTTGCTTGTGACGCAACGTCATAAATTATAATTAAGTCAGGAGGTATTTAACCATGCATAATAAAAGTTATATGAGTGTTGGTGAACTAGCTAAAAAGATGCACACAACTGTAAGAACACTTCAATATTATGACAAAGAAAAATTACTTTGCCCTTCTAGCCAAAGTGAAGGCGGAAGACGATTATATACACATAAAGATATGATTAAATTGCATCAAATTCAATCTTTAAAATCTCTTGGTTTTTCATTGGAAGAAATCAAAAACAAACTAATGCCATTAGATACACCCGAAGAAATTGCTGCCATTTTAAGTAAGCAATCTTTAACGATCCAAGAACAAATACAACAATTATCTAAATCTTTACAGGAAATCGAATTATTAAAAGAAGAAGTTCTTCAAATGCAACAAGTCGATTTCAAGAAATACGCCGATATAATCGTTAACCTACAAATGAACAATCAATATTATTGGCTTATCAAGCATTTTGATGATTCGACTCTTGACCATATTCGACATCGTTTTAACAAGGATACTGGTTTAAGTTTCATACATCGTTTCAATCAATTAATTGAAGAAATATTGATTCTTAAAAACAACAATGTGGCCCCTGATGATATAGAAGCTCAAAAAGCAGCACAAAAATTTTGGAATATTGTCATGGAATTCACAAATGGTGATATGAGCCTGTTACCAGAACTAATGAAATTTAATGATCAATTGGACGAACAAAATGAATGGACAAAAAAACAGAGAATCGCCAATGACTATATACAACCTGCATTAGAAATCTATTTTCAGAATGCCGGTGTAGATCCATTTAAGGAGCAATAAATATGTCTCAAGTTATAACACTATCCAATCTAAAGAAAAACTATGGAAATCATGAAGTACTTAAAGGTGTTGACTTAAGCATTGAGAAAGGAGAAATCTTTGGCATTTTAGGTATCAATGGAGCTGGGAAAACTACATTGTTAGAGTGCATAGAAGGATTTCGTCATTATCATTCAGGAAACATCAAAATCTCAGGGAATATAGGAATTCAACTTCAATCTGCATCCTTGCCTTCCTATATGCGCGTTGATGAAGCAATTCAATTATTTTCCAAATGGAAAAACAAGAATTTAGATCCTTCTCTATTTACTGCACTAAATATTACCGAAATAAACAAAAAAATGTATTATCAATTATCTGCTGGTCAAAAAAGAAAACTCCATCTAGCTCTGGCTTTAATAGGAGACCCAGACATTTTAATTTTAGATGAACCTACAACAGAATTAGATGTTGAAGCTAAACAAGCCCTTCATCAAGAAATCAAAAAGCTCAGCCAAAAAGGAACGACCATTCTTCTTTCTAGTCATGATATGGCTGAAGTTGAATCTTTATGTACACGTATCGCCATTCTGAATCAAGGCAAGATTATCTTTGTAGGAACTACAGAGCAATTAGCTAAAAAGGTGAACAAAAAATATTCAATAAAAATCATTGATGAAAATGAAGAGAAAGAATATTTTACTTCAGATATCATTGATACTTTATCCACTATCCTTGAACAATATAAACTCAAAAATAAACCTATTCTCGATATCAAAATCAATCGAGGCACATTAGAAGATCACTTTATTGAGCTCTCCAAGGAGGTTAGATCATGAAAGCTATTCTTTATGGAATTGGTTTACAATTTAAATTAGATATTCGCAGCAAAACTCTATTAGTAACATGTTATCTTGTCCCACTTTTATTTTTCATGATCATGTCAGGAATCTTTACCTCACTTATGCCAGATGCAACCCAAACACTAATCCAATCTATGACAATTATGGGTGTTTCCATGGGAGCTCTTATAGGAGTTCCTCCTTCTATGGTTGAAATTTATAGTACAAACATCAAAAAAATGTATAGTGCAAATAATGTTCCACTTTATTTTGGAATATTTACTATTGTGATCTCAGCCTTTATCCATCTCATGATCATGAGTTTTATAATTTTTATTGCAGCACCAATTATTTTCCATGCTTCGACACCAGAAAATACCCCACTTTATTTTTCCACACTCGCACTATTTATTATTGTATCTTTATCCATTTCTTGCGTATTAGGTCTTGCGATAAAAAATCAAGCAAAACTCACCATGTTTAGCCAAATTGTTTTCCTGCCTTCTATTATGTTATCTGGAATTATGTTTCCGGCATCTCTTCTTCCAGATTTACTTGAAACTATAGGTAAGATATTTCCAGCTACATGGGGATACACCTTATTATGCCAACTAGACATAAATTTCTTTACATTCATCCCTTTATTGATTATTTTCTCTATCTCATTCATATTAATCTTATTTCTTTTAAAGAAAGCACAATCTGAATCTTAAAAGCCCAGTTTCTGGGCTTTTTTACTTCGTTCGCGTGTTATCAATTTTTGGATACATCAAGCCGTACTTGTCTGCGACTTCCTTTCCGTGCGTTCGCATAAAGCTATAAAATCCATCTTCAATTTTATGGCTTAAAGTACAAAACTCATAACTTCTTTGATCTTTACATTTCAAATACACATCAATATAACAAGCATTCTCTGGCAATCCTCGATAACTGGTTCGTTTAAATATGAACGATAATTCAACATAGTCTAATTCTTCATAACCTACTTTTACATTCTCTTCTTTAAAATGAATAGTCAATCCCTCTTCTGAATAAATCAATGTCCCATTTAATGCGTTGTTATAGGCGCCATAAAGAAGAGGTGGAACATGAAGTTGTTTTTCATCTTCTCTTTGAATTTCTACATTCAAAATATTATGCTTTAAATATTCTTTCATGATGTTTCTCCTTTGATTCATTTTCTTGATAATTTCTTATACAAAGATGTGTTATGCCAAGGACGCTTGTTCCAATAATATTGATTCAGTATGTTATATGCCTTTTCATTTGGCATTTCCAGTAATTGAGCCAAATGTTTTGGATCGATTCATTTAGGTGCTTTTTCATGTAAAATTCGTAACGTCATTAAGAAGTGTTGCCCGTTAAAAAATAAATCCGAATCCAATCGTACAGCTCTATCATCTTTGGTAAAAATCACTAGATAAAATTTAAACAAATAATCTCCACCCATGATCATACCAGCTTCCTGTACACCAGCTTTTACAGTCTCAATATCATCATAATCAATGAATTCCATATCTTCTAAATATGTGCCTTTTAATACATGCCAAAAATATTTAAAAGAATTGAAAAAAAGTTGTCTAAATCATCAAATAGATGAATTAGACAACTTAAAATATATTCAATTTGGTAAATATAACATTTTCTAACAATTATAATTCGCAGATTATCGTATAAACTAATTATAAATATAGAAGAAAAGCATAATTAAAAATCTTTTAATTTATTCAATAAATCCCTGTCAACTCGACGAACAAATTCGGCCATCAATAAAACTGTCTGCCAATAGTCTTTACGATGAATGATCAAACGATGAGAATGCATATAACGAGTTGGAATTGATAACGTCATCGTTACAACCCCGTCATGAGCTTTATGAATATTATCGGAATCCGTTCCACCAACAGTCATCATGTCATAATTGATATCTAAATCAAGATCTTTACAAATCTTTTCCATTTCATGTAAGAAATTCTTGTTCGCTATAATACCTGCATCCATAACACTAAGGACAACACCTTTTCCAATTCCATTTACTCCTTTATCCATTGGAGTATCCATACTTGTTGTTACATCCAAGGCAATCGCAACATCTGGATGCAACATATTGGCAGCGGTTCTAGCCCCACGAAGGCCAACTTCTTCCTGTACAGTACCAACACCATACAAGTTAGCTGAATGTTTCTCCTTATGCAATAATCGCATCACATCAACGACCATAGCAGCACATAAGCGATCATCCCATGCTTTTCCCATTAGATAATTTGGGTTATTCATAACGGTAAACTTTGTGTCCGGTGTGATCATATCGCCAATCTGTATACCTAATTCATAAATTTCCTCACGAGATTCAACACCCATATCCAGGAATAGTTTTGTTGGATGTATTACTTTTTCTTTGACATCTTTTGGAAGACCATGTGGTGCACTAGATCCAACAACACCTTGATAACGTTTTCCTTCTCTTGTCGTTACTACTAAAGTTTGGCTTGGAAGAACATGTCCCCACCATCCTCCAACAGGAAGCATTTTAATATAACCATCTTTATCTATATCGCAAACCATGAAACCAACTTCATCCATGTGTCCTGCAATCATAACTTTTACACCGTCTTTGTCCCCTTTTTGAAGGGCAACCAACGAACCCAAATTATCGTATGTGATTTCATCGGCATATGGTTCGATCCATTTTTTCATGACACGGCTTACTTCTTTTTCATTGCCGCTGATTCCATGTGCTTCGCTGAATTCCTTCAGCATTTCTAAATTAATATCTCCAATTGGTTCTCTACTCATAATGATGCCCTCTTATCGATTGCTAGCCTTAAATGCTTCGATCTTTTCTTCGTTTAATTTGCTCAACACTTTATAGGCAGCTTCTTTTGCGCAGTCATAATCATGTAAATCAATCATTGTACTAGCTGTATGAATTCCTCGTGCACAAATACATACACTTAATGTTGGACATCCACTAAATAATTTATGGATCCAAGCTGCATCTGTTTGTTCCATATTATAGAAATACTGATAATCAATATTATTTTCTTTACAAACACGTACCAGTTCATCCAATAAGCCACGATTTGGCATCATACCTTTATCATAGTAACGAACTAGAACTCCTTTTCCTAGTTTTCCTACTTCCTCTTCTTTTCCTGCATAATCATTTGCAGCTGAGCAATCTAAGACGATGCCCATATCTGGATGAATCAAACCGGTAGCACTGGTTCCACCACGAATTCCAACCTCTTCCATGACACTGGCACCAATATATAGATCATAGTCTAATTCTACATCTTTTAAAGCCTCTAAAAGTTCAACTGTCAATGCACACCCAAAACGATTATCCCATGCTTTGGCAAATACACGATTTTGTACCTGTACGAAATCTCCGCTAATTACAGCACTATCTCCAACAAACACACCTAGATCTTCCACTTCTTTTTTTGAAGCACAACCTAGATCAATCTTCATCTTTTTGCCTTCACCTTTTTCAAGTGTATCCCCATCGGCAACGATTGCACCTGTTAATTCTTTTCCTTCACGAGGTTTCAAAGTAACTCTTGAACCATACATTGCCCCATCGGCAATATCACCAATCTTAATGAATGACAATAAACCATTATCATGAATTTCTGTGATCATAAATCCAACTTCATCCATGTGAGCACATACCATTACTCTTTTAGCGTTTTCTTTACCACATTTTTTTACCGCAAAAATAGAGCCTAGATTATCATAAATCACTTCATCGCACAGTCCCTTATAGTGCACAGCCAAAGCTTTTGAGACTTCTTTTTCATCGCCAGAAATCCCAACGATCTGCGTTAATTCCTTCATTATTTTAAGTGTTTTTTCAGTCATAATATATATAGCCACCTTTCTTATGATTCCATTATATCGCTTATAAAACAAGACATTTTTAACATTCTTTCCTAGGCTTAGGAAACCTTAAGTATACTTTAC
Organism: Faecalitalea cylindroides; assembly: GCF_028321995.1. Classification (NCBI taxonomy): domain Bacteria; kingdom Bacillati; phylum Bacillota; class Erysipelotrichia; order Erysipelotrichales; family Erysipelotrichaceae; genus Faecalitalea; species Faecalitalea cylindroides. The sequence continues at coordinate 117,019 of NZ_JAQLXG010000004.1, read as the reverse complement.
ACTTTTATTCCTTGAATTCGGTTTGAAAAGATAGTATAAAACGTGTATTATTTATCTAATAAAAAGGAGTTGTTGATTCGATGAAGACTGATGATTCTTGTCCCCGATATTTTAATCAAGCAGGAGTGATATTATGTTAGCAGTAAGTATTGTCCTGTTTTTTATATGCGTTTTTTTATCTATGATGATGGCCTTGTTTGATCAAGATAAAAAGAGTGATACAAAGACTCTTTCTACCCTTCAATGGCTATCTTATTCATTATATGGATTGTCCTCTTTAGGCATTATCGTTTGGAGCTATACCTCGTTTAATATTCAATCATCCAATATATGGATCGCCGTATTGCTCATGGTGGCATATAGCCTAGTATATTTTATCTTTGCCTATAAGATACCTAGACGCTTCGCAAACAAAAATACTGAAAAGATTGGTTTCTTGACAAAACTTGCCGGTTTTATTTCTACTTTATTTTCATGGATATCCTGGCTATTTAGTTTTGAAACAGAAATTGAAGACGAAACTGTGTCTGAAGAAGATATTCGTGAATTGATCAATACAGGAAGTGAAATTGAACAACCACAAAAAGAATTCATTGAAAATGTTTTTGAATTAGATGATACAAGCGTTGAAGAAATCTGCACACACCGTTCTAAAGTCATTACATTAGATTTAGACCAATCCATTGATGAATGGAAACAGATCATCCACGATAATCGACACACTTTCTATCCAATCTGTGGTAAAGACGATGATGACATTATCGGAGTACTAGACACTCGAGATTACTTTAGAATTGATGGAGAACTCAACCAGGATATCATCATAAACAAAGCCGTAGACAAGCCATTCTTTGTGGCTGAAAACACAAAAGCCGACACATGTTTCCATGAAATGAAAAATCGTAAGACATATTTTGCGATTGTTCTAGATGAATATGGTGGTATGACCGGTATCATTACCCTTCACGATATCATTGAAACTTTATTAGGTGAGATGAACGAAGTGGATGATGAAATTCCACCTGTGGAAATTCAAAGAATTGATGACAATCAATGGTATATCTTAGGATCTGCCGATCTTGAAGAAGTCCAGGAAGCACTGAATATTGAATTACCAATTGATGAATATGAAACATTCAGTGGCTATGCCCTATCCCAGTTAGGTAGAATTCCTGACGATGGAACACAACTAGAAATTGATTTAGATACAATGATCATTAATGTTCGAGAAATTAAGAATCACCGTATCGGACAAACCATTGTGTATATAAAAGAAAAGGAGAAAGAGGAAAATGAAAAGTCTTAAAGATGCAATTGAACAAAAAGGATTGATTATCAGTGATGAAGTATTAAAAGTAGATTCTTTCTTGAATCACCAGATCGACTGTCCATTAGTCATGGAAATGGCCGATGAATTCTACGAACACTTCAAAGATAAAAAAATCACAAAAATTGTTACGATTGAATCCAGTGGTGTAGCCCCAAGTTTTGCGACAGCATGCCGATTTGGCGTACCAATGGTATTTATCAAAAAAGCACAACCAAGCACGATGCAAGATCCAGTCAGCTGTCAGGTATTCTCTTTCACAAAGAACAAATACTATCCAATCTGCATGGAAAGACAATATCTATCTGAAGAAGACAATGTATTATTCATCGATGACTTTTTGGCAAACGGAGAAGCATTTAAAGCTGCAGAAAATCTAATTAAAGAATGTGGTGCCAATATTTCCGGTGTTGGGATCGTAATTGAAAAAGCCTTCCAAAAAGGACACAAATACATTGTTGATGCAGGATATGACTTCTGCGCATTAGCTTCAATCGCATCAATCAAAGACAAGAAAATAACATGGGCCAAATAATAACAGCGTTTGCCTGTGCTGATTTAAACAAAGAGGAAAAAGCCTCATTTCAAGAGATTGAATGGATCGATGACATATATAAGGCAGACATTATCATAGGAAATCCTAAAGTTTATGACATCCATCCCAAATTCATTCAATTAGAAAGCGCCGGCTATGAACAATACGAAAATAAGTTCGCTTGTCCTGTATGTAATGCATCTAAAAGCTTTGGGTTAGGAATCAGTGAATATCTAATATGTACGATCTTGATGAGTCTAAGACATATGAAAGCTCATATGCATAGCCAAGATCAAAGAAAGTGGAATCGATTTGATGATACGATTCAATCTATTTCCGGTTCATGTATATTGATCCTTGGCTTAGGCGATTTAGGATCGACATTTGCTAAGAAAGCTAAGGCTCTTGGAGCTTATACAATTGGTATACGCAAATCTAAAAAAGATTGTGATATCGTTGATGAAGTTTATACGATTGATTCATTAAACAAAGTATTGCCTCGAGCCGATATTATAGTCTGTACTCTACCAAGCACAAAAGATACACGATATCTTTTAAACGAAGAACATTTTCATCTTATGAAAAAAAGCGCCCTGTTTTGTAATGTAGGACGCGGTGATCTAGTTAGAAGACACACTTTGGAAAAAGTAATGCATGAAAAGATCATTCAAGGTATGGTATTAGATGTTATTGAAAATGAACCTTTAGATCCAGGCTCTTCTTTGTGGTTAGATCCAAATGTAATCATCACACCACATGTATCCGGTACATTTCAGCTTGCAAAGGCAAAAGAAATATTCTTAGATATCGCAAGACAAAACGTTCATGCCTTTATTCATGACAAGCCTCTTATCAATCAAATATCAAGCAGCATCCAGTAATGCTGTTTTTATTATATGTAAAAGAAAAAAGTGGAAAATTCCACTTTATTCTGTAGCTCCATATTCCGCATAATACGCATCAATACGCTCTTTTAATTCTGCATCCAATGCATCTTTTGATTCAAGATACTCAACAACTTCAGGCATTGAAACAATTGCCGCTGTTGGAAAACCATATAATTCTGCAATTTCTTTTAATGCAGTTTTATTCCCTTTTCCTTTTTCGTTACGATTTAAGGAAACAATCAATCCCTTGATTTCCACATTAGCTGCATTTCTTACTTTAGGAACTGTTTCTTCCATAGATTTTCCAGATGTCGTAACATCTTCGATCATAATTACACGATCACCATCCTGAAGTTTTGTTCCTAATAAACCGCCCATATCAGCTCCATGATCTTTTACTTCTTTACGATCTGAACAGTAACGGACTTCTTTGCCATAAAGGTTATCTAAAGCAATTGTTGTCGCAACAGCCAAAGGAATTCCTTTATAAGCTGGTCCAAACAATACATCAAAGTCTAAACCATAATTATCTACGATTGCCTTTGCGTAATATTCACCTAATCTTTTTAGCTGATTTCCTGTAACATATCCACCCGCATTCATAAAGAATGGGCTTTTTCTTCCTGATTTCAAAGTAAAGTCACCAAATTTTAAAACTTTACTTTCCAACATGAAATCGATAAATTCCTGTTTATATTGTTCCATCTTTAACCCTCCATATTTATTTTTTCTTATCTAATTTTACCATTTACCCTGTTATATTTATACCCTTATTATGAAATTATTCATCATACAAAAAAACTATTAAATCTATTTTAATTTTCACTTTTTTTCCTTATCATAATAAAGACAAAAAGGAGAAATAAATCATGGACACAAAATACCTGTTGGCAGAAGCTTTAAAAATATGTATGAAAAAAGCTCCATTGGAAAAAATAACTGTAAAAGATATTACGGACACCTGCGGAATATCAAGGCAAACGTACTACCGCCATTTTCAAGATAAACAAGATTTAGTCAATTGGTATTTTGAAAAAATTTTGAATGAATCTTTTGAACATATGGGTACTGGTAAGACCATCTATGAAGCCTTGATTAATAAATTGACTTTTATCCAAAAAGAAAAACTATTCTTTACTGCTGCATTTAAAAACGATGATCAAAACAACTTAAGAAAACATGATTTTGAACTGATTTTAGCTTTTTATACAAACAAGATCAAAGAAAAAATGGGAGATAATCTATCCGAAGAATTGATGTTTCAACTAGAAATGTACTGTCAAGGATCTGTCTATATGACAGTAAAATGGTTGTTAGATGGTACAAAAGAATCCTGCCAAACTATGGCCAAACTTCTAACAGATTCAATGCCTGAAGTTGTAAAGAAAACCTTTGTCGAATTACACTTAATATAAAGTGACAAATCGCTGATTCTGTCACTTATAAAAGAGTATCAAGACTGTTAAAATAAGATTGGAAAACGTTTACATAAAGGAGGAATACTAAATGGCTAATAGAATTATGTTAAACGAAACATCTTATCATGGCAGTGGCGCAATTCAGGAAATTGCCACAGAAGCAAAGGCAAGAGCGTTCAAAAAAGCTTTTGTTTGTTCTGATCCTGATCTGATTAAATTTGGTGTAACAGGAAAAGTTACAAAAGTATTAGACAATGCTGGTTTAGAATATGAAATTTATTCCGATATCAAAGCTAATCCAACTATTGAAAATGTAAAGCATGGTGTTGAATCATTTAAAGCTGCTCAAGCAGACTACATTATTGCGATTGGGGGTGGATCTTCAATGGATACCGCAAAAGCAATTGGTATCATCATTGCCAATCCTGAATTTGAAGATGTTCGCTCTTTAGAAGGAACAGCTCCAACAACAAAACCATGTGTACCTATTATTGCCGTACCTACAACAGCAGGAACTGCAGCAGAAGTAACGATCAACTATGTAATTACAGATGTTGAAAGAAAACGTAAATTCGTTTGCGTTGACCCTCATGACATGCCAATCATTGCAGTTGTTGATCCAGATATGATGTCATCTATGCCAAAAGGATTAACTGCTTCTACAGGCATGGATGCCTTAACTCATGCAATCGAAGGGTATACAACAAAAGCAGCTTGGGAAATGACAGATATGTTCCATCTAAAAGCTATCGAAATCATTAGCCGTTCTTTACGCGGGGCTGTTGCTAATGAAAAAGAAGGTCGTGAAGGTATGGCTTTAGGTCAATACATTGCCGGTATGGGATTCTCTAATGTTGGTTTAGGTATTGCTCACTCTATGGCACATACTCTAGGTGCTGTTTATGATACTCCTCATGGAGTTGCATGTGCTATGATGTTACCAATCGTTATGGAATACAATGCAGACTGCACTGGGGAAAAATATCGTGAAATTGCCAGAGCAATGGGTGTTAAAAATGTAGATTCTATGACACAGGAAGAATATCGTAAAGCTGCAGTAGATGCCGTTCAACAACTTTCTGTTGATGTAGGTATCCCTACTAAACTTGAAGCACTAAAAGAAGAAGATCTTGATTTCTTAGCTAAATCCGCTTATGAAGATGCATGTGCTCCAGGCAACCCTAAAGATGCCAGCATTGAAGATCTAAAAGATCTATTTAGAAAATTAATGTAATTACAGTTAAGGTAGACATAACGTCTACCTTTTTTCATTCAAAGTAAAAGGGCCGCATCACTCGGTCCTACATGTGAATTACTCAATCATAATTGTCTTGTTCTCAGGCAATTTTTCTTTTTCCTTAGGGAATGTGATCTTTAATTCACCATTGTCATAACTTGCTTTGATATCTTTTTCTTCAACATTCTCACCAACATAGAAACTACGTGAGAAGCTACCACTGTAACGTTCCTGACGAATCAAATTGCCTTTGTCATCTTTTTCTTCTTTGTTTGAATTACGAGATGCACTGATATTCAGATAACCATCTCTTAAGCCAATTTGAATATCTTCTTTTTTACATCCTGGCAATTCAACATCCAACAAGTAATGATCATCTTTTTCTGTGATGTCTGTTCTCATCAAGCCATTGTTACGACCTGTAAAGAATGGTGTGTTAAACATGTCATCAAATACATCATCAAATAAATCATAAGTTCTAGGGAAGAATTTCATATACATCGCCTCCATCTAAACTAGCGGTTGTAATTCATTTGCAGCCGTTGTTCATGAAATACTTCTTCAATCAAGATACCTTACCTTGATTACACTTATATTATATCCTATATTTTAGCAAAGTCAACACAAGAGTGCTAAAATCTAAAATTTTTTATAAAATACATACACAGGATATTGAATTATCTTCCATGGTCATAGTACCAAACTCAATAATTTCCTCAAGCTCTAAATCAAAATCCTGCATCGTCTTTGTTAAGATTTTTCCTGTTAGCTTTCTTCCATTTGTTCCAGTGATCCTTACCCAGCAAGCTTCAGGATCTTTATCTTTTTTTAATAAAAATACTCGAACATCATCTGGATATTCACTATGTCTTGAATCATCTATTTCTTTAATATAGCGTGTTTTTAAAATATCTTCACTTACTTTATATGTTTCATTAATTGCTTCGATTTTTTCTTTAAACACTTCTGTATTTACATCTTTTAAAATCATTATTTCTTCATCTAATAATGGACGACATCTTAGCTTATAACTATATTCTTTAGGGGCAATAAGAAAGTTTCCGTTTTCTAATTCTAAAGCCAGCAATTCAAACGTAAGTCCTTTTTCATGATCAATATAACAGTAAAACATACCAGCTGTTAAACCTTGCACATCCAAATTCATAGAATGAAGCTGTTTTAAAACCTCATTACCTTGGATTCGTACAATTTGTTGATCAATCTCTCGAAAGTTTATTTCATGTAATTTCATTTTAATCACCTTAGATAGAATAACACAAAAGGGTGTTTTTTTAACACCCTTACTAAAGTTCTTCACTCTTTATTAAAGTGATTTTTCTATTGTTTATCTTTTACATCAATCATTTTTTATTTCGATACCAAATAATGCACAAATAAACCACAATAAACAGAAGAATACCTGAACAATAAAATATTGTTTCTCGTAATTCATCTGTTATAAATAACAAGTAACATACTGCTCCCATCAAAAGAACAACTATACCAACTTTAAAATCTCTATTCTTGTCTTGTTTCATATTTAAATCTTTTATATAGCGATATCCTATATAAAAACAAACACTCAAAGTTATAATTCTTAACGCCAACATCCTTCATCACCTGTTTCTATTATTTACTTATTGATATTGATTTGTATACCATTTCATAAATAAGTATACTATCATTACTATTAAAGTAAGAGATACCAACCCAAACCCATACCACAATACATCTTGCCAACTGTTTGCCAAAAATAGTATATAGAAGGAAAAAAAGACTAATATAATACGAGCTATCATGTGCTTTGTTTTTAAATATTTATCTTCTCTTCTATTCAAGTAATCAAAATACTTTATATAAATAAAAACACAGATCGAAAAGATTAAAATTTTTAATATCAATGACATTCTGATCACTAATTTCTTTTTTCACTTTAATTATAATAAATTCTACTAGTGATAGCATATGAAATATTTTACTATTTTCATTTACCACAACATCTCTTACAATATAAATATGCCAGAAATGAATACATATACAAAAAGACAATTTGATCCTATGAAAATAACTGTAGAAGATGTTGATATCGTTGACATAGCACATGCTCTTTCTTTATTGTGTCGAGGCGGCGGACATTTAAAACAATTTTATTCAGTTGGACAGCACTGCATCAATTGTGCAAAAGAAGCTAAAGCTAGAAATTACTCTAATCGAGTTGTTTTGGCCGCCTTACTACACGATGCCAGTGAAGCCTATATTTCGGATATCATTCGTCCTGTTAAAGTACACTTGACCAATTATTTAGAAATTGAATCCATGATCATGAACGTGATCTTACAAAAATATCATGTAGACGATTTAAACGAAGCAGAAATCAAACAATGGAAAGATATCGATGATGCCATGTTACAAATTGAGCTAAAATATTTAATGCCCGGCGATGAAAATCTACCCTTACCTCAATTTTATTCAACCCCTGATTTAGATGTACATGAATGTAAAGAAATTGAAGAAACATATATAAATCTTGTCAAAACATTAGAAAAGACTGTTATCTAATTTGCGATAACAGTCCTCTTTTTTAAGATAATTGTTTCATGATCCATTCTTTATCGTCTGTTGTTTTCATCTTTTCTAAGATTGTTTCATCTTCAAGTGCTGTACAAATCTTAGATAAGATTTCCATATGTTCTCCACCTTTACCGGCAATTCCGATCACAAGCTGAGCTTTTTCATCACCAAAATCAATACCTTCAGGATATTGGATCAATACAATACCTGTTTTATGAATAATACCTTCATCATGTGTAGTTCCATGAGGAATCGCAAGACCCATACCTATATATGTTGTAACGATCTTTTCTCGTTCTAACATCAATGGAATATATTCTTTATCTACATAACCTAGATCTGTCAATAATTGACCAGCCGCCGTTATAGCTTCTTCTTTGGTCACAGACTTTTGATTCAATATAATTCCTTCTGGAACAAGAATATTTGGATCAATGCTTGTTTGTGTTTCTGTTTCTTCATTAACTGCTTCTGTCATCAATGGATCCCCTGTTGATAACTGGAAGAACAGATCATCCAAGGCCGGATCCGCTAAGAAGTTTCCTATAGTGATCAACACTGCATTTGGTGCACATTCTCTTGCACGGTCAGCCAACACAGTTTGAACAACTGCTATATCGCAATCACTAGGGATATTATCGACAGATGTATTTGTAACAACGATATCAGGTCTAACTGCTTTTAAACGATTTCTAAATTTCGTAGCTCCCATTGCACTGGAACCCATACCTGCATCACACGCAAAGACGATTTTCTTAGCTGTAAGAATGCTCTTTTGTCCCTTTGACTGAGCTTTCATTGTCTGCATCTGATCTTTGGCAGCTTCAAGACTTGTTCCCTTAGCGTTGGATAGTTTAATGATTGGGCTGGCAACTAAGAACGATACACCTGCCGCAATCAAAACACCCAACAAGACCATCAAGGTCTCACCTTTTGGCGCCATAGAAAGATAGGCAATGATTGAACCTGGACTTGCAGGCCCTTTTAAACCACAGTTAAATAGTGTATAGAAAGTAATCGCACAAATATTTCCTAAAATTGGCGCTATGATCACAACTGGATTCATCAAGATATATGGGAAGTAGATTTCATGGATACCACCCAAAAAATGAATGATAATGGCGCCCGGTGCTGAATCTTTTGTTGTTTTATCAGCTGAGAACAGCCAATAAGCCAACAAGACTCCTAGTCCTGGCCCTGGATTGGATTCCAACATATACATAATTGATTTTCCTGCTTCAACAGCTTGTTCCACACCAATTGGTGTAAAGATTCCATGATTGATCGCATTGTTTAAGAATAATACTTTTGCCGGCTCGACAAAAATCGCAACCAAAGGCAATAAACTATTATTAATCAATAATGCAACACCAGCAGATAATACAGACAAGATACCTGTCATAACAGGACCGATGAAATAATAACCAATGATCGCAAGAATCATGCCCAAGATACCAACAGAGAAGTTATTGATCAACATCTCAAAACCTGCAGGCATATGACCTTCCATCATCTGATCAAATTTTTTAATAACCCATCCGGCAAACGGTCCCATGATCATTGCAGCCATCAACATAGGCTGACCTTCCGTTCCGCCAACACCAGCAATACATCCAACAATTGCGATAGCACCCATGACCATACCACGATCTTTGGCAATCATTCTACCACCTGTTGCCGCAATCAAGATAGGTAATAAATAAGTCAACATATAAGGCTGAATGGAAGCCAATTGTTCATTTGGCCACCATCCATCCGCAATAAATATAGCTGTTATAAATCCCCATGCGATGAAAGCTCCAATATTAGGCATGACCATCGCAGAAAGGAATTTACCAAACTTCTGAAGTGCAGTTTTCATTATTATTATTTCCTCTCTAGAATTTAGAGGAAAATAGAAGATTATGACTAATAGACTATGATCCCCAATTCTTCACATTTCTTTATAAATTCTTGAGGAAGTTTATCATCCGAAACGATTGCTGCAACGTCATCTAGATTACAGATCGTATATGTACCTTTTCTTTCATATTTTGAAGAATCCATTAATATTATAACTTTGTTGGCTTTTTGTATAGCCGTTTTTTTTAATTCGGCATCGCTTTCTGATTCACAGGTGAACCCTGTTTTATAGCTAAAATTAGTTACCCCAATAAAAGCTTCATCAAAATTCACTCGTTCAATCAAACGCAATCCTTCAAAACCATTTACACTTAAAGAACGATTATTCAGGTTTCCTCCTGTCAACGATACTTTCGCACTTTTCAATTTTGCCATCTCAATAGCACAAGTTAACCCACTTGTGACAAATGTATTCGGTTGATCTTTTAAAATATGGCTCAACATTGTTGTCGTACTTCCAGAATCAATAAATATTGTATGTCCTGGTTTCACCAAATCCAGTGCCTTTTGCGCAATGATCTTTTTTTCCTCGGTATTTCGTATATAACGCTGTTTTAAGAAATCATCATTTTTCGTAACTTGATCCAATGATTTTGCTCCACCATGAATTCGAATGATTCGGTTTTGTTGATCTAGAACCTTTAGATCTGTACGCAAAGTCATCTCGGATACGCCTGCAAATTGCTCTTTGATCTGGGCAAAAGTCACACTGCCATTCTCATTGACAAAAGATACGATATCATTTCGTCTTTGTTCCATACTTCCTCATTCCTCCACTTCAGCCTGAATCAGTCCAGGCCAAAGCCAAGGCTGATTCGACTATTCTTTAATAAAATTTTTCAATAAATACTCTTCAGCTTCTGGACACCATAAACCTTTATGAGCATCTACGATATCTGCAAGTTCACCATAACGACTGTCTTCATCAGCACGACTTCTTAAATCTGTCAATGCAATCAAAGGCATTTCTAAATGGGTGTAGATCAATTTCTTTCCTCCTGGGATCTTTGGCAGATTTAGAGTCGTCTGGCAAGCTGCATCCAAACCACCAATATGAGTCACCATAACAGCTGGATTAATGCGGTTTTCAGCTGTTAAACGTAAAGATTCGATCATATCATCCGTATTTCCACCAGTCGTTCCCATAACATGAGTTGAGTTATAATGAACATCATAAAAATTCATCTTAGCACTAAATTTGTTGTCAGTTGGTCCCGCAAAGAAATTCAAACATCCATCTCTACCAAGAACAGCACTTGATAATTCGACAACCTGTGCTACCGGTGCATAACAGAATACGTCATCAAAACCAGTTCCGCCTGTAATCTTGATCAGTTCAGCAGCTGGATCTTCCATGTTTCCTGTATTGACAAAATGCAATTCAATACCATCAGCTTTTGCTTCTTCTACTGGGAATAAATGTTCAGCTCGATCTAAGCGTTCCTGATTGATATCTGTTACTACGATCATACCAGGACGAACATCACGATGCAAAGCATAAGTCAAAGCTCCTAATCCCATTGGACCAGCACCTGCTAAGATCGCAAGCTTTCCACCTTCTTTGATTCCCATTTCATGTGTATAGACACCCATCTTTGTATGATAATTGGCATTAAACGCGCCAATACTACATGACATAGGTTCAGCTAAGCTTGCTTCATAATATGCTTTCCCTTTATATTCCAATAAACATCCTAATTCCATTACTTCTGCTGGAATGATGCAATAAGTGGTATCTCCACCAAAAAATTCATAAGAATATCCAGGAGACCACATTGTTCCTTTATAATTCAATGCAGGCTGTAAAGTAAATTTCATACCTGGTTTAAATTTGTCCTGGTGTTTTGCCCCTACTTTGACAATATCTCCAGCCATTTCATGTCCCATGATAGCTGGATGATCAGCTACATCTTCATGAACACGTTTGTGTTTCGTACCAAGAATAGCACATTTGTAGGTTGACATACAAACGCTATCCGATACAACTTTTACAAGAATTTCATCATCTTTGATCTCTGGCAATTCAAATTCATCCAGCCTAAGATCGTTTGCACCATGTAATCTTACTGCTTTTGCTTTCATTTCAACAATCTCCTTTTCTATTATTCTGTTGTTTCAACAATTACAATTCTATATTAGCACACATTTACCCCTTGTCAACTGTTATTTCAACAATTTGTATTTGACTTTCAACAATTATAATGATACCCTTTGAGTGTAAAAAGAAAACACATCTATTTTAGGAGGAAGCAAAATGATATACACAGTAACATTTAATCCATCATTAGACTACATTATACGCGTTAACCACTTTCAAACCGGCGAAATCAACAAAACATACTACGAAAATATTTTGCCCGGCGGAAAAGGAATCAACGTTTCTATCGTTCTTTCCAATTTAGGACATGATAGTACGGCCCTTGGTTTTATGGCAGGCTTTACAGGAAAAGAAATTGAAAACCGCATGAATAACTTCGGTTGCCAGACAGACTTTATTCAAGTTAAAAACGGACTATCTCGTATCAATGTAAAAATGAAATCGGATAATGAAACTGAAATCAATGGTATGGGACCAAAAATAACAGATGAAAACATTCAAGAATTATTTGAAAAACTAGACAAATTGACCAAAGAGGATATCCTTGTAATCTCTGGAAGCATCCCAAGTACTTTACCAGATGATATCTATGAAAGAATCATGCAGCATCTACAAGACAAACATATTAAGATCATTGTTGATGCAACAAAAAATCTTATGATGAACGTTTTAAAATATAAACCATTCTTAATCAAGCCAAACAACCACGAACTTGGGGAATTGTTCGATGTAACTTTAAACACGCAGGACGAAGTAATTCCTTACGCACTAAAACTACAGGAAATGGGTGCTCAAAACGTATTAATTTCTATGGCTGGCCAGGGCGCTGTCTTTATTGATGAACAAAAGACCATACATAAAAGCCCTGCTCCAAAAGGAACTGTTGTGAATTCTGTAGGAGCTGGAGATTCCATGGTTGCAGGATTTATTTCCGGTTACTTAAACTCAGATGGCGATTACAAGAAAGCCTTACTAAAAGGAATATGCGCTGGAAGTGCCAGTGCTTTCTCCCCAAATCTTTGTACAAAAGAAGAGGTTGAAGATCTCTTAAGATCATTAAATCAATAATTCTTAAAAAACGCTAAAAAGCGTTTTTTTCTTTTTATGATATAATTAAACTCATGAACAAATACTCTTATCGCTACAAAATAAAAAACGATGGAACCATCGCCTTATATCGCATCTATTCCAACGTTCCATATATTCAAATTCCAAAAGTGATCGATGGCAGAATTGTTTCAGAATTAGCAGACCACTGTTTCTCTACACGAAACAATCATTTAGAAGATACATTGATTTGCAATTCAGACGAAAACCTCTATGAATTAAATAAAGAGAATATTGAATATATCGATATTCCTGATACAGTCACAAAACTTGGTTCCTTTTGTTTCTATAACTGTAAAAAGCTAAAAGAAATTCATCTTTCCAATAAACTGAAACAAATTGGGTCGGATATGTTTCTCAATTGTCATGAACTTAGCACAATTTATATTCATGCAAGTATCAACGAACCAACCATGCTTAAACAGATCTTGACGCAAATATCCTGGGATATTGATATTTGTTTTAATGACGCTACTTTATTTTATCCTGAATATTATGAAATCTATGACGAAATTGGACCGGCACACATATTCAGTTTAAATATATCCGGAGAAGGCTTTCGTTTACGCCAATGTTTTAAAGATGGTCTTGTCTCTTTAGAAGAATATGATGCGACATTTCCCAAACTTTGCGTAGAGGAAAACAAAGATACACTTGCTCATTTTGTGATGCATCGCCTCAAAAAAAATCCATCTTTTTATCAGGATTACATCATTCAAAATCAAACATATATTTGCGAATATATCTTAAAATTCAAATCAATGGACAATCAAGAAAAACTCGATAAAATAGAGTTTATGCTGCTGCAAGGATGGTTAGAATCAACCATTTTGGATGATCTAATCACTTTTTCTACGAATACAAATCAAGTAGAAATCACTACGACCTTGATTACGTGGAAGAAAAAGTATTTCACAAAAAAACAAAAATATGACTTTGAGGACTTCTAAATGAAAAAACATATACAAACCCAGCAGGAATGGGAAATTCAAATGGCTACGCAAATCTTGGAATTTGTTCAAAATGAACTCTTCATTGATATGCCTTATATGTCCATTGCTCTAAACGCACTTACTTTAGTAAACGATGAGCAAATTGAAACAATGGCAACCGATGGAAGAAACCTATTCTATTCAGCTTCCAAGATGATCCACTTGTTTAAAAACAATCAAAAATACATCGATCGAGCTTATCTTCACTCTCTATTTCACTGCATGTTTTCACACCTCTGGATTCGTCAGAATAAAGAACAAAATCACTGGAATTTAGCCTGTGATATTGCGGTAGAATATACGATCGACCATTTAAACAAACCATGCACTAAGCGAATCCTAAGTTTGATTCGTAAAGAAACATACGAAAAACTGGAAAAAGATGTTCAATACATCAGTGCCCCTGCGATTTATTCCTGGTTGTTTGAACAAGATAATATTCATGAATTGGTTTATGAATTCTTCACTGATGATCATCGCTATTGGCCGCAAAAAGAAGACAGTCAAGCTAATATGTCCAATAATTCCTTACAGGATTCCTGGCAGAAAATTGCTCGTCAAACTATGCTTGATCAAATAAAAAAAGGCAAAGATAACGAAGAAGAAGGTTCTTCATTGATGGCAAGACAGATCCAAGCCTCAAAGACAAAGCGAAGCTATAAAGACTTTTTAAAGAAGTTCACAATTTCTAGAGAAGAACTTCATGCCAATCCAGATGAATTTGACCTCACCTATTATACATATGGGCTTCATCTTTATAAAAATATGCCATTAATTGAAGAAACCGAAACCAAAGAAGTACATAAGATCAGTGAGCTTGTTATCGTGATCGATACCAGCTATTCTACAAATGGAGAACTCGTAAAAAACTTTTTAAAGGAAACATACACGCTCTTATCTGAAAGCGACAGTTTCTTTAGAAAAACTTATATACGCATCTTACAATGCGATGATGCCGTTCGCAAAGAGGATGTGATCCACAGTCAAAATGAAATGGAAGTATTACTAAATCAATTTACTTTGGTGGGTGGTGGAAGCACTGACTTCCGAAGTGCTTTTCAATATGTCGATCAATTAATAGAGGAAAAGAAAATCAATCATTTAAGCGGGTTGATCTATTTCACAGACGGAAAAGGTATCTATCCAAAGAAGCGCCCATCTTACAAAAGTGCCTTTATCTTTTTAGATGATTATGATCCAACAACAATTCCACCATGGGCCATTACACTACGATTAGATCCATTAGATTTTAAAGGAGCAGGACAATGAATATACAACAAGCAAAAGAAGAAATCAAAAACACCGTAAAAGCGTATCTGACAAAGAATGCTTATGGTGAATACCAAATCACAAACATCAATCAAAGACCATTATTATTAATTGGTCCTCCTGGTATAGGAAAAACCCAGATCATGGCACAGATTGCCAAGGAATGTAAAATCGGCTTAGTATCTTATACCATTACACACCACACTCGCCAAAGTGCTGTTGGCCTACCTTACATCAAAGAAGAAGAATTTGAAGGAAAAACTTATTCCATTACAGAATATACAATGAGCGAAATCATCGCCAGCATCTATCAAAAAATGAAAGAGACTGGATTAAAAGAAGGAATCTTATTCATAGATGAAATAAATTGTGTTTCTGAAACACTTGCTCCAACTATGTTACAGTTCCTTCAAAATAAAACTTTTGGCAATCAAAAAGTACCTGAAGGGTGGATCATCGTCGCAGCGGGAAACCCACCTGAATACAATAAGTCTGTTCGTGAATTTGATATGGTCACACTTGATCGTGTGCGTTATATCAATGTAGAAGCGAACTATCACATTTGGAAAGAATATGCCCTTTCAAAACATCTTCATCCTATGATCCTGAGCTATCTAGAATTAAAGCCAAGCCAGTTCTATCGTATCGAAACCAGCATTGATGGCATGGAATTTGTAACAGCCCGCGGATGGGAAGATCTCTCTCATTTAATTACGCTCTATGAAAAATTAAATCTGGATATCAACAAAGAAACCATCTATCAATACCTTCATCATGAAGAAGTAGCCGAAGATGTAGAAGCTTATTATCTGTTATATAAAAAATATCAGGATAATTATGGAATCATGGATATCTTAGATGGAAAAGTCAACACCAAAACATATCAAAGACTCGCTATGGCTGACTTTGATGAAAGAGTCTCTGTTGTCAATCTACTTCTTGATGGCTTATTCAAATTGTTCGATCAATATACTTTGGAAAAATACTATACAGATACCTGGTATGCATTCTTAAAGGAATATCGAAACAACATAGATACCATTTCCTATCAAGATTTATTAAATCAAAAGCTAGTGTTATTTGAACAAAACAAAAAAGCCGATATTTTGACAAAAGATCAGCTTCACCATCAAAGATATTTGCTTGAACAACTATCTAAAGTAAACATCCCCACAGGACTTTCAAGTTTAGAGGCTTTCGATATTGCCAAAGAACCTTTTGATAGACAAAGAGAAATCTTAGAAACAGCCGAAACCAAGGCACTCAATTCCATCAACCATGCCCTTCAATTTATGGAAGATGCCTTCTCAAAAGGACAAGAGATGGTTATCTTCATCACCAACCTTTCCCTATCTTCCAATGCTGCTTTATTTTTAAGTGAGCATGAAATTCCTGTATATGAAAACCATAAACAAGCTTTATTGATTGGAACAAGAAAAGCTGAGATCTTAGATGATCTGACACATTAAAAGAACGCGTTGTAATTGCGTTCTTTTTTAAATTAATTCATATTTCTTTAATAAAGTTTCTACTTCTTCAGGATGTTTACAGCCATTGTGTCCTAAGGAAATAGAAGGTTTGGTCTTTCCATGAAAATCACTTCCACATGTATACAACAAATTATATTCTTTCGCTTTTTCATAGAAATACTTGTTAACCTCTTCACTATGATAACTAGAGAAACATTCTACGCCTTGAATCCCTTCTTTGACCATCTCATCAAATAATTCAAACTTGCCTTTTAGATTATTTCCTGGATGCGCTAATACGGCAATCCCACCATGTTCATTAATGATCTGAATCGTTTCTTGTAAGGACAAGTATTGAATCTCTACATAACAAGGCTTTCCCTGTGAATAATAATCCCAATAAAAATTCACATACGGATTATCTCCACGATCTTTTCCTTCACGATATGGTTTTAACAATTTATGATTTAAATATCGTTCATCTTTCAATAAGACTTCGGCAAACATTTCTCCAGTATAAACACCGTTGGAAGAGACAGTATCCAACATATCTTTTGCCACATCAAAGCCTAACGCATTGGTCAATTCGATCTTTTTCAAGCTGGATGCTATTTCCTGATCTTCAATATCTTTTCCAATCTGATTGAATACAGGATCCAAATAATCAATTCCATACCCCAATACATGTAAATTTACATCTTTATACGTACAATCAATTTCAATAGCTGGGATACACTTCATCCCATTTTTTTGTGCTTGTTTTATTGCTTCTGGAATCGCATTAACTGTATTATGATCAGCAATTGCCATGATTTTTACACCGGCTTCTTTACACATATCAACCAATTTAGCTGGTTCAAATTGGCCATCATCACTGTATTTGGTATGCATATGTAAATCTATATAACTACACATCTTCAAATCCTCTTTTCGTGAAAAAATTATAACATGTATAAAAGCAGGAAACATCCTGCTTTTATATGTAACTTTAACTCAACAGTAAATATTCTTTTGAAGCTCTTTTGCCTCTTTCATGATCTCACGATAATATGGGTTATTCTTTGTCATCAGTCTATCGTTAAGAACAATGATCTCGGGATCCTGACTTTTGATATCTATCTTTAAACAAATATCCACAAACTTAGATTCATTAGCGAATAAATGATCTTCGTTTTCCAAAACAGTGCCGAAAATGACTCCATCTACAGAAGTAGGGAGCGAAGAAACTTCAATTGATACATCTTCTATATCCTTTAAAGCTACTTTGCGATGTGATCTTAAAAATGTGATCGAATCTTTTTGAATACTGAAATACTGCTTCAATAACAACACCTCCTTTATGAACGCTGTATTCTAGCATTTAAATACATCTATATTGTTTTAATAGTTATGCTTGTTTAAACACTTCTTTATCTAAACATATTCCATTCCTGCATATTTTCAATAAAAATAGAAAAATTGGTTCATAATTTGGAAAATTCTGCTCTCCTTGCAGGAATAATTTAATATGTTACAATATATCTAGTGCATTAACAAAGCTTTTTGTTAGCAAGATATCGATTCATACGGATAAGATATGATTTTGAATACATTAAAAATAAATTCACTGAAGAATATAAAAATATTAAAGAGAGTGAATTTGAAAAATTAATTCCTATAACAAGCAATATGGTAACATTAGAATTATTTTATCAAAAAACAGTAATTTCCATATTTTATAATTATATTACAGAAACAAGATCACTCTTTATCACTAGATATGGTATGTATGTGGAGTATGATGATGGAGTGTAAAAAATTCCATCATCCGCTAAATTTTTTGAAAAAGTATATAAAGAGAAGTTAGAGTGTGATGTATTAGTTGAGGAACAAGTTCTTTATATAAGAGTTAATAAAGATTATAAATATGTTATTGTAACTAAAGGAAAACTAGATAATATGCCTAAAACAGAAGAAGAGAGCATGTACTGAATAGATTTGTTGTTAGAAAGATTTCATCGTTTTTATTAAAAGGTTGATAAAACATAAATTAGTATAAGATGGAGGAATTTTATGAAAAAAATATTTGTAGATGATAAGAGAAATTTGGATGAAGCTATAAAAAGTGCTTATATATGTGTTCTATCATATAAAAATTGTATAATGTTACTTTCAATATATAAAAAAGTTGAAATAATTAATTTAGATTATGATTTAGGTGGACAAGAAACAGGATTAGATATTTTGATTTATATGAAGGGAAATAATATCGAAGTTAAAGAAATATATATTCATAGTACACACCTCGAAGGGGTAAGAAAAATGGAAAAATATATTAAGGCTAATTTTAAAGATGTGAAATATTTATATTGCCCTTATAGTGAGTAATTAATGAAGTGTGTAGTGTTTTTCTAACATACAATGATGACTTATGTAACACGATAAATAGCTTAAAGTACTAATTCGATACCATAGAAAGGATATCTATGTATATTTGGAATAAACTAAAATCTCTAGAAAAAGATAGAATTTTATACGCTTCTTTAGGAAGCGTTATTTTAGCATTTGGCTTATTTAATATTCATTCTCAATCACAAATCAGTGAAGGTGGTATTCTTGGCTTAACACTTTTATTGTATAACTGGTTTTCCATTTCACCATCAATCACCAGCGCTATTCTCAACTTAATATGTTATGGTCTAGCATGGAAAGAAATGGGTAATAAATTTATGGTATATTCTCTGATTTCTATTGTTGTCTATTCAGTATCTTATGCCATTTTTGAAACAATCGGACCACTTTTCCCATGGATTTCTAACTATCCTTTAATGTGCAGTATTCTAGGGGCCTGCTTTGTTGGTTTTGGTGTAGGTATCGCAATGCGATCAGGAGCAGCGCCTGGTGGAGATGATGCCTTGGCATTATTGATTTCACGTTACACACCTTTAAAGATTCAATGGGCATACTTATTGGCCGACCTTGTTGTATTAGTGTTATCCTTGACTTATATTCCTTTTACAAAAATTATCTATTCTTTGATTACTGTTACCATTTCAGGCCAATTAATCGGATATCTAATGAAAAAATAATTTTAACGCAAGTACATTAAAAAAATTATTTCAGTTGTACTAGATGTATTCAATTTCTACCAACCATGGCACACCTCTATTTTTGTCACAACTAAAATCATTAAAAACTGTAAAAAAAGAGATCTCAAGACAATTTTTGTCAAGAAATCTCTTTTTCATTTTAGGCTTGTGGTTTTCTTACATATGCACGAATGACACCAATTGTTGAATCCGTTTCATTTACAATTTTATATTTATTACATTTTGCAGGAACAATGAATGTTTCGGCATAGTGTACTTCAAATGGTTCAAAAGAACCATCCAAACTTTCAATACGACATTGACTTCCTTCAATCAAGTTCAACATATTGACATTTGCTTCATTATCCACTACAACTTCATCTTTGATCCAATATCTTCTAGTTTCTAGGTATTCCAATTCATGAAGACCAGTATGTTCTTCTTTTACATGCTCATCTTCTCTCACTGTATAAACTGCATTTACCAAGTTTTCTTTAACCCATGGAGTTGTACGATCCCATTGAATAACTTCTTTACCATGTTCGATATGAACTGGTCTAGGAAGTCCATCAAGACCAACACGTGCCCAATCCCAAAGTTTAAATGTGAAACAATATGGAGTGGCACTGATTTCAAGTACCATTGCATCTTTACCTGAACAATGGCAAGTTCCTGCAGGAATCAAGAAATGATCATGTTTTTTAGCTGGGAATTTATTGATGTATTTTTCTGCATCAAAAATAATTTCCCCTCTATTTGCACTTCTTAGATCTTCGATCATTTGATTAGAATCAACACCTTCTTTTAATCCTAGATAAACACTTGCACCTTCTTTAGCATCCAAGATGTAGTAACTTTCATCCTGTGTATAAGCCATACCGAACTGACGGTGAATGTATTCTGTTAATGGATGTACCTGCAAAGAAAGATTTTGTCCACCAATCGTATCTAAGAAGTCAAAACGGATCGGGAATTCTGCTCCAAATCTTGCGAACACATCTTTTCCTAATAATTCTTTTGGTTGATACAATACAAGATCCATCGCAGGAATTTCAATTGTTGCGTTTTCAAAATCAAGATATAAAGAGTTTTCTTCTGGTACACCATCAAATGACCATGCATAGTTATCCTGATCTTTATCCAAGTTGCAGACTTCTTTCATCCATTGTCCACCCCATACACCTGGATCAAAATATGGCACTGTTCTAAATGGTTGTGATGCGATTTGTCTTAAACCATCACGTACTCCTTCACCAGGAACCATTTTTACGTCTTCATCATTATTTGTATCAATAAAGAAATCAACATCTTCAAAACATGTCATCTTATGTTTATCCGCAACACGCCATTCAATAAAGAATCCACGTTTGATCTTTCTTAAAGAATCTTCATCATAGTTTGTACAGTTATAGTTAGGAAGGCCTTTACGATAACGTAATGTGATTTCCCAACGAGCCATATCTAAGTAAACCAAAACATCGTGTTCAGCTACCAAAGAAGCGCCAAAACCATAAACAACAACCAAGCCCTGAGCTTCTTTGACTTCTTTTTTTGCTGCTTCCAAGCGTTCTAGATCGATGAAATCAATAACATTTCCATAGTACATTCTTCCAAAAATTCTATCATCTGTAATATGGTATTGAAGTTGTTCGTTCAATGTCTTTTCATCTTTGAAGATCTTACGCATATCAATGACTAAAGTTGGTTCTAATTTCTTAATTTGTTCCAACACTAGATCATCACTAACTCCAGGGTAAGCTTCCATAACCAATACTTTTTTACCCTGCATTTTTTCTTTTAATACATCGAAGATCGCATCATATCCTCGAACAGCTGTGTTTTCATACCCCTTGATCTTTGTTGCAGGAAAACGATCATAATTACTCATTTGTTCTTCTCTCCTTTACTATGATATCTTTACCTTCACAATATACACGATACGTAAATCCAGAATGCTCGATCCTTGCATAATCATGTCCTGCATCAGCTGGCCAGCAGGCAACAACTTTTAAATATGTATCGCCTGTATTGATCAAACGATGAGCCCAATCGGATCGAATGTGATGCAGTGAACCTTCATACATCTTTTCACACCAGCATTTACCCTCTTCATCCATTAACATCAACAGACCTGTTCCTTTTGAGCACCAATAGTATTCTTCACAGTCCATGTTTTCGTGAAAATGTCCTCTAGTCATGTTGCATTCTCCATTTACTTTTACAGGATGCATAACAGTCAATCCCCAATTCAATTTACCTGGTTCTGACTGAGATGAAACACTATAGACTTCATACATTACGGTATCGTCATGTAAGGACTCATCTACACTTTCATAGAAGTCTTTAGCATCTTTGTAGAGCTTTGTGGAAACTGTTACCTCTTTTCCACAGGGTTCCTTATCCCAATCATGTATAAGGGATGGTTCAATGATCTTCATAACATTTCCTCCTGTGTTATAATGTTATAACATTTGTTCCACGCTAATCATACTAAATGATTTTCAAAAACACAAGTAATTATTTAAGTTTTTCAATTCCAATAAGATATGGAGAATGATCCTGGTTCAATTGCGTTCTTTTTTCAATATAAAAAGCGTGAGAATCCAATTTTTTTAAATACATTTCTATCGCTTTTGATTCTTCTCTTCCTTCTTCATGAGGATAGATCACAAGTGCCATTCTCCCTTTTTTCTTCAATAGATACAAAGCTTTTTCAATAGCCTCAAGGCTGGTTTTAGGATTTGTCTTAACTTGTGAATCAAAGCCAGGACAATAGCCAAAGTTAAAGATAATCGCATCCACTTCTTCTTTTACATAGGCATCCATGTTTTGATGCCCATCGAAAACAGGAACAAAATGGCTGTCTTTTATATTTGAAACAGTTTGTTCAAATACTACTTGTTGAATTTCAAAACCATAAACTTTTCGAACGTTATTTTTCAAAAAGAAATCCGTATCTTTTCCCCAGCCTAAAGTTGCATCAATACAGATAGCACCTTTATGAAGAACATCCTTTAAGAAATCATGCGATTGATCGACGATTGATTTCATGTCTTCTTAGCTCCTTTTTATATAACATATAATCTTTTTCCAAGTAACAAACAAAAATCACATCAATGGCCTTGGCATCCGGATATTGTGACATTAATTTCTTCACTGTAGAAATCGCAATTTTACAAGCCTCTTCATTTGGATATCCATAAATCCCTGTCGAAATACAAGGAAACGCCAGCGTCAAACGCACCATTTCATGCATACGCATATAGTTATAAGCCAATGACAAGGAATTCCAGTAACAAGCACTTAAAAATTCTGCTTCATTATGCTTGCCATCCTTATAAATAGGTCCCACTGTATGAATAATTGCCTTACAAGGAAGTGCATAGGCATCCGTAATGACAGCCTGTCCAGTTTGACAATGACCGATCTTTTGACATTCCTCTTCTAATTCTTTTCCAGCTTTGGAAAAGATAGCGCCACATACACCACCACCTGGCA
Source organism: Faecalitalea cylindroides (assembly GCF_028321995.1). Taxonomy (NCBI): domain Bacteria; kingdom Bacillati; phylum Bacillota; class Erysipelotrichia; order Erysipelotrichales; family Erysipelotrichaceae; genus Faecalitalea; species Faecalitalea cylindroides. The sequence continues at coordinate 93,641 of NZ_JAQLXG010000004.1, read as the reverse complement.
ATAGACGCGAATTTGCAGCATTCACGATAATATCAAAATCAAGTCCTGTAATATCCGCCTTTAATGTTGAGATCATTCTTCATCTTCCTTTCCATCTGTCCATTTATTGACTCTAGTCGCAATTTTTTGAGCAGAAATCGAAACTTGATGAAATTGTTCCACAAGACTCTCTAAAGATTTCTCTGCCTTTCTACTTCTTGTGACTAATCTTTCCATATCATCTTTTAATAAAATAATATTTCGTTCAATATCCTGGATATTGCTTGCACGATAAAAGTCTTTCGTACTGGAAATCAAGGTATAAACGATTCCTATTAAAGTAGTTGGCGATGTCATCATTACATGCTTGCTTAAAGCATAGTTTAGCGTATCAATACATTCTGAACATATAAATTGATATATGGCTTCACTTGGAATGAACATGATAGCCTGATCTACAGTTTGCGCATTGATATATTTATTAGCTATATCATCAATGTGTTTTTTTACATTTGCCTTAAACTGTCTTAAATATATCTCATTGTTATCATTGACCATATTCAAATAATTTTCCATAGGAAATTTTGAATCTATACATAAAACACGTTTATCTTGCGGCATATGTAATACGGCATCTGCAATTCTTCCATTAGATAATGTATACTGCATGCTGTAAACAGAAGGGTTTTGACCGGCATAGATTTTCAACAACATATCCAATTGATATTCACCCCAGTTTCCTCGCGTTTTGGCATTGGACATGATTTGATTCATTGAACGAATATTATTCTCAACAATATCCATGGATTGTTTAGATAAAGCCTGATCTTTTCTTAATTCCTGCACCTGATTTAAAACATAATTAAAAGACTGCTTCATCTGTTTATCAAATGCTTCATTTCTTGCCGCTTCTTCCTTATTATTCATTAAGATCTGATATGTATTTTCTTCTGATTTATCCGATAATTTTTTGATCAAATAAACCAGGACCACAAGACAAATCAAAAGACAAATAATCAATACTATACTAATTAGCTCCATTCTCTCACTTCTTTCTTGTCATTCGATCGATCCAATATTTTCGATTGTTTTTTTGAGGTTCATAAAAACACTCAATGAGCGCATTATACAAAAACTCATGAATCTGACTTCCTTTTCGATCTGTATATTGGATCACATCACTTCCATTGATCGCAAGATCTTTGATCGATACAGGTCGAATTTTTATTTCTTTTTCATAAAACGTTTTAAAAGCTTTCCAGTTTTCAATGCTTTGGATTCCTTTTAAGGAATGCGCCATGATATCACAATACTTCAATGTCAAAAGCTGATCCATCATTTCTTCATCAAAATTTCTTTGGATCCTAAACTTAAAAATTGTTTTTAAATTTGCGTTTAAATGATCATCATGATATTCGATCAACACAGGAATTCTCTTTCTTTGTATGTTGGTCAACTTAAATTTCTTACATAATTCCAAAGATATTTTCTTGCTGATAAGAGGATGTCCATAAAAATGATCTCTTCCATCCTTGGTTGTCTTTGTTTCCGGCTTGCCAAAATCATGCATCAAAATAGCCCAAGCCAAAGTTTCATCAAAAGGTTTTAAAAATTTTAGTGCTCTTAATGTATGATGTAATACATCCGTATCATGCCATGGAGAATTTTGTTCACATTCCTTGCATAATTTTAACTGCGGTAAAATATCGATCAACAATTCTGTCATATTTTCTAATTCATAAGGATCATAGCGCATGATTTCCACTAATTCCAAACGAATTCTCTCTATAGAGATGTAACGTAACAAAGAAGAATTTTTCTCAATTGCCAATTTGGTATGTTCTTCAATCTCGAAGTTTAGCTTTGCCGCAAACCGATGTGCTCTTAACATTCTTAAGGCATCTTCTTTAAATCGCGTATCTGGATCATTCACACATCGAATTTTTCTCTTTTCAAGATCAATTTGTCCATGAAATGGATCGATCAGACCTCTTATATCATTATAAGCCATGGCATTGATCGTAAAATCACGCCGTGAAAGATCTTCTTCAATCGTATTCACAAAACGCACAGTTTCAGGATGACGGTGATCTTTATATTCACTTTCCAAACGAAAAGTTGTTACCTCAACCGGCTCATTTGAAAGGATCGTAACCGTTCCATGTTTTAACCCGGTCAAGATGACATGATCAAACAATTGTATCGTAACTTCAGGAAGAGCATTGGTCGCAATGTCATAATCATGTGGTTCTTTTCCCAGTAAATAGTCGCGTACACACCCACCGACGACAAAAGCTTCATAGCCTGCCCTATGATATATTTCAATGATTTCTTTGACATAGCCTGGAAGCTTCATGATCTCTCACCCCTATCACGCAATATTATACCATTCTATTTAATGTTTATAAAAAGATTGGCAACCCTAAGGTTGCCATAATGTTAGTTATTCTCTTTTACATAAATTGGTTTTGTGTTCGCCATTACATTTTTCGCTAAGCTTGCGCTGGCAAACATGAATTCAATTTCTTTACCATGATTGACTGAACGGCAAGCCTGCCCAATCTGTTTGAACACTTCAACATCTTCATTTGCGGTTTCAACGATCATAAACCAATGACTTGGTTTTTCTTTATCGACTCTTTCTTTGATATATACAGAAAGAATATTTGAATCATTTTTAGCGTATTCACAAACAGCTGCTTTTAGATCATCGATATTTTCCACAGGTTCTCTCATGTAGATCTTATCACCTTTTTTGATTTGATTTTCCTGTAAAGAAGTCTTCTGCTGCTCATGAAGCTTAAATAAGAATTCATTTGTGATTGGTAAATTTGCTCCAAAAGGATCAAAAACAATACCCTTGATATCATTTTTAGCCAATTCAATAAATGGCATAAACTGTTCAAACGTTAAGACCAAAGATCGAATCTTAGGATCTGAATTCCATTTTCTCAACTCTTCCATATCGGTAAACATTGGAAAATAACAATCTTTCTGATTTGTTTCAATGATCATTAACTGAAATTTTGTGTTCGGTTCAAAGATCATTTGTCCTTTATCATTCATCGTTGGCTCTTTATCCCATGTTGCCGGTGCCAAAAATTTTGTCGTCATCAATGCCGCAAGCATTGTATTGATCGTTTCTGTTGTCTGTTTTTCTTTAATTTTTGCCAAAGCTTCTTTCATCTGTGTGTTTTTAAATTCATTTACCATAGTTCTATTCTCCACTTATTGCACACGCATTAAATGCGATACTTGGTGTAACAATTTGTTTGTACTCCCATTCTAAATCATTTGCGACTGCCTTTACATCATTCATCATTTCTAAAAAGTTTCCTGCTACTGTGATCAGCGAAACACTATGATCGCGTTTTCCGCTCTTTACATAGTAACCTGAACACTGTAACGAGAAATTTGTTGTTACAAAATCAATTCCTGCATGAAGCCCTGCAAGTTCAGTAATTACCAGCCCTTCCTGCATATCCTGACAAAGTTCATCCAATGATTTATCTCCAGGTTGAATATAACAGTTCATTGGAGAAACCCCCACATTAGATGCATATCCGGATTTAAAGCCATTTCCTGTACTTTCAGCATGCATTCGAAGAGCACTTTTTGTATCGTGTAACATACTATTGAATACCCCTTTATCAACCAGTACTTTTTCTTTTGTTGGACACCCTTCATCATCATAATTGGCAATGGTCAAGGCTTCTAAATTTCTAGGATTATCAATAATCGTAATCTTATCAGAGAAAATTTTTGTATTTTCTTTTCCTTTCAATGGTGAAATTCCTTTAAAGATCAAATCACCACTAAATAAACCAACAAAGCTTGCGAATAGACTGGTCATTGCATCTTTTTCAAAGATAACGGGATAACTGCCTGATTTTAAAGAAGTTGCGTTTAACTTAGAGAGCGCCTTGTCACATAGTTCTTTTACATAGGCGTCTACATCAAACTTTTCTAGATCATATACTACCTTTACCAAAGCATCATCTTTGATTTCGTCATTCTGGCTGACCGCAACACTGCATCCAACCGCATTCATCTTGTCTTCATCATAAACCTGAACACCATAAGAATTGGTGATTTCTCGTGTTCCTGTCGCCTCTTCAAAAGACAAATAAGATACTTGAATCACTCTTGGATCATAAGCTAAACATTTCTTTTCAATCAATTCCAAGGTCTGTTTGATCTGATCCATGCTTGGTTTGACAAATTCTTTTTCTTTAACAACTTCCTCTGTTTTTTCCGGCTTTCTTAAGGAATCTTTTTCTTTTGTCGTGACGGTCTTAGCTTGTTTGATCAAACTAGAAATCACTTCTTCCATCTTATCATCATCGGTATCTTCCAAAGCCATACTGGCCATGTTTCCATCTACAATTCCTCGAATCATAGTTCCCAGTACGTGACTGGAAACAAAAGTATCCATCTGACCTGAAAACCATGTAATTTCTTTTTGAGTTGATAAGGATTGATAAATTTCTACACTTTCCATACCTTGTGATAAGGCATATTCGATCCATTTATTCTTATTCATTGACAGTACCTCCTACGGTAATGCTGGAAACACGAATAGCTGGCTGCCCTACATCTGTTGGAATATTTCCACTGCTGGCGCCACACATTCCCTGCGCTCTTTTCAAATTATCGCTAACTTTATCAATATTCATTAATATTTCTGCACCATTTCCAATCAAAGAAGCACCTTTTACAGGATATGTGATCTTACCATCAATGATCATATACCCTTCATTGACCGCAAAGTTGAATTCTCCAGTCTGAGGATTTACACTTCCTCCACCCATCTTTTTCGCATATAGTCCTTTTTTAATTCCTTTGAACAAATCTTCAAATTTATCTTTTCCAGCTGCGATATATGTATTAGACATACGACTTGTTGGTTCATATTTATATGATTGTCTTCTTGAGCTTCCAGTAGAAGCCATATTCATCCTTCGACCATTCAATGTATCGATCATATATGAAGTCAACTCACCATCTTTGATCAATACACGCTTTTGTTGCGGATTTCCTTCATCATCAACATTCTGTGATCCCCATGCATTTGGAATGGTTCCATCATCAATTGCTGTCACACAATCTGATGCGATTTTTGTATTTAACTTGTTCGTAAAGACACTTTGATCTTTTGATACGGCACTGGCTTCTAAAGCATGTCCGCAGGCTTCATGGAAGATAACACCTCCAAAACCATTGTCGATAACGACCGGCATCTTACCAGATGGACAATCTTTTGCCTCTAACATAACAAGAGCAATTCTTGCAGCTTCTTTGGCAATATCCTCTGGTTGAGTTGTATCGTAGAATTCAAGACCCATGCTTGCACCTGGCCCTTCAAAACCAGACTGCATTGATTTTTCATCCTGCGCATATGCCGTAACAGGCATCCTTGTTCTTATTCTTGTATCTTGAACAAGTTTTCCGTTTGAATTTGAAATTTGAACATGCTGCTTTACATTTAACATGTTAACTTGAACTTTAACGATTCGTTTATCTTCAGCTTTACACGCTTTGTGTGCTCTTTTCATTAAAGCTACTTTATCTTCTAAATTTGCCTGAATTGGATCAATTTTTACTGGATGTTTATTTTCAATCTCTTCATACGTTAATTGAACACTTCGTTTGTTTTCAACCGATCCAAATGCTTCCTTTAATTCATCAATTAAATTTGTTAAGGAAGTCATATCCAATTCATCGGTATATCCATAAACGGACTGTACATTTTTATACAAACGAACACCAATACCTGAACGCAAAACTTTATTAACATCTTCGACTTTTCCATTCAACATTGATATGGATTCATTTGTTGTTTCTTCTTCAAAGATCTCTGCGAAATCAGCTTCTGATTCCATAGCTCTTGACAATAAAAATTCTAAGTTTTCTTTTTTCAACATTTTTTCACCTTCAATCTTTCTTATTATATCAAAATTCATATTATTTTCCTTATTTATAATCCAAACTATTATCACTATACACATAAATTTAATTAAAAAATAAAAAGCCTTTATCTAAAATAGATAAAGGCAATCTAACAAAGTGGTGGTCTCAGTCGGAATCGAACCAACGACACAAGGATTTTCAGTCCTTTGCTCTACCAACTGAGCTATGAGACCACATGGTTGCGGGAGAAGGATTTGAACCAACGACCTCCGGGTTATGAGCCCGACGAGCTACCAGACTGCTCTATCCCGCGATGTGAATTAAGAATGGCGGAGAAGCTGGGATTCGAACCCAGGCGCCGCGCTAACGACCTACCGGTTTTCAAGACCGGACCCTTCAGCCACTTGGGTACTTCTCCATTTATTTAATTGAATGGTGGACCCTGTAGGACTCGAACCTACGACCCGCCGGTTATGAGCCGGATGCTCTGACCAACTGAGCTAAGGGTCCATTAAACTCGTTGGTGGCTGGAGTGAGACTCGAACTCACGACCTTCCGGGTATGAACCGGATGCTCTAGCCATCTAAGCTACCCAGCCAAATAAAATTGATGGTCGGGACGACAGGATTCGAACCTGCGACCCCTTGATCCCAAATCAAGTGCACTACCAAGCTGTGCTACGTCCCGAATAATAGATGGCGCGCCCAGCAGGAGTCGAACCCACAACCTTTTGATCCGTAGTCAAACGCTCTATCCAATTGAGCTATGGGCGCACAAAACACATTCAGTGCCTATTTAATATAGCACAACCCTTTTTAACATGCAAGACAATATTTAATTTTTTTTATTTTTTTGCGATAAAGCATAAATGTAATGTCATTCTTTTGTAAGAATTATTTGAAACAATATAGATGCATACGATAAAATATGCGCCTTGATAAGGAGGTCGGCTAAATGCGGCAGTTTACATTGAAGTTTGATGTAGGCCATCAAGGAAAGAAGCCTTTCAGAAATGTATTCTACAACAGAATTACTTCTGATCTTGTTGATCCTACTGGTATTCAGCTGAATATATCGGAAATAATCATCTTCTGATATAGTCACAATCAAGTTGTGATAAGCATCGACTTCTAAACAAGGCGAAAGGGAGAAGCGGCAACTTCTCCCTTTCTTTTTGCATCGACACATGAATTATAAATTAGAAACCAACAAATATCAACAAATCATCTTTTAATGATCCTATTAGATATTTTTATTATTATATATATTCTTTAGCATTACTTAATCGTTATTCTTTAGCATTACTTAATCGTGTTTTCTAACACAACAATTATTATTAAATACAATTTAACACTTATTGTCGTGTAACATTTCTAGTGATAAAATTAGCATAAAGGAGACTAGTATTATGAATAAAATGGAAACAACAAAAGGACAATTAATTGTATCATGCCAGGCTTTGCCAAATGAACCTCTACATTCTTCTTTCATCATGGGAAGAATGGCTAAAGCCGCAAAAGAAGGAGGTGCAAAAGGAATTCGTGCCAACACTGTAGTGGATATTAAGGAAATCAAAGAACAAGTAGATCTTCCTGTCATCGGTATCATCAAAAGAGAATATGGTGACAATCCTGTATATATCACACCAACCATGAAAGAAATCGACGAGTTAATGGAAGTTAAACCAGAAGTTATCGCAGTAGATGCTACTTGCCGCACAAGACCTGATGGAAAAACTTTAGATAAATTTGTTTCTGAAATCCGCGCAAAATACCCAGATCAACTATTGATGGCTGATTGCTCAACATTAGAAGAAATGCTACATGCTGATGAAATTGGATTTGATTTTATTGGTACAACTTTAGTTGGGTATACAGAACAAAGTAAAGGTAACAAAATTGAAGCCAATGATTTTGAAATTATTCGTAGCTTGCTTGAAAAAGCTAAACATCCAGTTATTGCTGAAGGAAACATTGATACGCCTGAAAAAGTACGACGTGTATTGGATTTAGGCTGCTACAGCGTTGTTGTAGGATCTATCATCACACGCCCTCAAGTTATCACTAAACGATTTGTAGACGCTATAAAATAACCCAATTAACAAATTTTATTTTTTATAACATAAAGGTCAGATTTCTATTTCTGGCCTTTATATTTTATAAAAAATACTAATCCCTCTAGCACATAAAAAATTCCAAGTTATTCTCTCATTTTAATAAACAGCATATAACACTTTACAACAGTTAAATACTGTTATATACTGTTTACAGAAAGACAGGTCGATATAACATGAAAATTATTATTAACACATCTTCAATGGTGCCAATATACGAACAAATTGTAGATCAAATAAAAACACTGATTCGAAACAAAGAATTAAAAGAAAATGATATTCTTCCTTCTGTTCGCTCTCTAGCCAAAGAATTAAAAATCAGTGCACTCACCGTTAAAAAAGCTTATGACAACTTGGAAAGTGAAGGTTTTACCATTACAGTGCATGGAAAAGGCACTTATGTTGCTGCAACAAATACTGAACTACTCTTAGAAGAACAGAAAAAAGAATTAGAAGCTGATTTAGAACAAGCCATCCAAAAAGGAAGACGTTGCGGTATCCGTGATGAAGAGATTAAAGAACTATTTGAACTTATATTGGAGGGATAAGCCATGTTGAAAATAGAAAACTTAAAGAAACATTATGATAATTTTTTCTTAGAATGCTCACTTCAGGTAAACCCCGGACAAGTGACTGGTCTTATTGGTCAAAACGGATCTGGAAAAAGCACAACATTTAAAGCTATATTGGATTTAATTCATCCAGATGGTGGATCTATCACTTTATTTGGAAAAGACAATCAAGACATTACACCAGAGGATAAAGAAAAACTAGGCGTTGTATTATCCGATTCAGGTTTCAGTGGATATCTACGAATTAAAGATATCATTCCTATTCTTGAAAACATGTATAGACAATTTGACTCCTCTTTTTTCATCAAACAAGTTCAACGATTTTCACTTCCGATGGACAAGCAAATCAAAGACTTCTCAACAGGAATGAAAGCGAAACTAAAGGTCTTGGTTGCGATTTCACATGGTGCTAAACTTTTGATCTTAGATGAACCAACTGCTGGATTAGATGTTATCGCAAGAGATGAATTATTAGATATGCTAAGAGAATTTTTAGAGGAAGATGATGAACGCTCAATCTTGATCAGTTCTCATATTTCCAGTGATTTAGAATCCTTATGTGATGATTTATATATGATTCATGATGGAAAGATCATCCTTCATGAAGATACTGATATTCTTTTAAGTAACTACGCTTTATTAAAAGTCGATGACAAACAATACGAGGCATTGGATAAATCTTATATCCTTCGTGTAAAAAAAGAGTCCTATGGATATAGCTGTCTTACAAATGAAAGACAATATTATTTAGAAAACTATCCCAATATAACAATTGAAGCAGGTTCAATCGATGAATTGATCACGATGATGATAAGGGGGAAATAAATTATGAAAGGACTGCTTATTAAAGACTATAAGTTAATACTGAATCAAAAGAACTTTTTCTGCTTGATGATTGCTCTAAGTGTTGGAATGTTGTTATTCTCCGATGATGTAATCTTCCCATTAGGCTTTTTAATCTTTGTAATCTCGTTATTCACGATCAGTACAATTAGCTATGATGATTATAATAACGGATATGCTTTCTTATTCACTTTACCAATCACTCGAAAAGGATATGTTAAAGAGAAATATTGTTTCGGTCTATTGTTAGGGTCATTTAGCTGGATCTTGATAACACTTTTCGGCTTATTGGTAAGCCTAAACCGAAATACCTTACCTATTGATGAATTTATGATCAGTGCCATATTAATTTTAGCTATGATGATTGCAATTCTTGCCATGACTCTACCATTTCAACTCAAATTTGGAGGCGAAAAAGGAAGGATCGCATTAATTGGAGCTTTCGGAATAATCGCCATAATCGGTATTGCGATCAATCAAATTTTAACTTCAATCTTTCACATCAACATAAACTTACTATTAGAAAACATTCCCACTATCAATATCAGCGTGTTGGCTGGCCTATTGATCCTGATTGCATTCATTTGTTTATGGATTTCCTATAAGATCAGCACCAAAATCATGGAACACAAAGAATTTTAATAGAGTAGAGGGAAGAAATTAATCTTCGCCCCTCTCATTGCACCGTACGTACGGGTCTCGTATACGGCGCTACATTTATATGTTAATACAACCTATCTTAGATAGTATGCTAGAGGATTGACCAATCCAGGTCTTTCCTCTTTTCTTATGGCTAGAATATCCGCATTAAGTAAGAAATTAACTACATTCCCATTTGCTTGTTTATATAGGCCAAGCCTTGTATTCGCTACCGAGTAGAGTTGTTCATCACTGAAGTGATAAGGCAATTTCTCATTCAACTTTTGTAGATTTTTATATATTCTCGATGGTGTTTTCCACTGTTTTAAGAGAATGACCCTTATTTTGTGCCTCAACCATTGTCCAAATTCATCTATGAAGTTCTTCATCCTTCCGATTCGAAAGTAGTTTATCCATCCTTTGACGATTTGGTTTATCCTGGTGAATGTTTTAGCGTTGGTCTGTGCTACACATTTCTTTCGAATGAGTTCCTTTCGACATTTGTCATACAGGCTTTTCTTACTCTTCTTTGTAGGCTTGCACTCCCATTTGGAAGAACCCTTCCAATAGGTGAACCCTAAAAAGTTGCTGTTTGTGGGTCTGACCACCTTTGTTTTCGTGGAACTGACCTTCAGAAACAGTTTTCTTTCCAACCAGGATGTAACCGACTTCATGACTCTGTTGGCTGCCATTTCACTTTTAACGAAGATATTACTATCATCTGCATACCGTACAAAGTGTAAGCCTCTCTGTTCCAATTCCTTGTCGAACTTATCAAGATAGATATTCGAAAGGATTGGACTCAGTGGCCCGCCTTGTGGCATACCTATTGTATTTGATTTAACGAGCCCCTTTTCCATGATTCCTGCCTGCAGGAATTTACGAACAAGATGTAAGGTAGCTGAATCAAATACACGCTCTCTAAGAATTGAAATTAATTTATCATGATTTACTGTGTCAAAATAAGCTTCAATATCTAAATCAACAACCCATTCATAGCCCTCGTTGAGATAGTCAAGCGTTCTCATAATAGCGTTTTGTGCACTTCGATTTGGTCGAAAGCCAAAGCTATTATCACTAAAAGTATCATCATAGATTTTTGTTAATACTTGGGCTATAGCCTGTTGAATCACTCTGTCCACTACTGTAGGAATACCAAGCGGTCTTTTCCTTCCATTCGACTTTGGGATATAGACTCGTCTGACAGGTTGGGGCCTGTACTTCTTTTCCAATATCTGTTTCTTGATTGTTTCCTTATTGGACTTAAAGTATTCGTCAATTTCATCCACCGTCATCTTATCGACTCCGGCTACACCTTTATTACTCTTGACTCTTTTGATAGCCTCCTCAAGATTTTCATCCTGTAGAATCACTTCCATCAATTTCATGTTGCGCTTCTCCTTCCATTTGTAGATACTTTCAGAACCATTCCATCGACTTCCGTTCCCGTGAAGTTTACGACTCCTCACTTATGGAACATTCCTCGAATTCGAACTATCCAAACATTGCGTATGGTGAGTTGCACCATATAAACATTAGGTCCTTCAGTAGCGGTGTTTCTACCTACTATGACCTCAGCTGACTTCTTACGATAAACCTTTTTCGACCGATGGTACCATCACTGTTTTTAAAGATATTGGATTTCATCGTCCACAAGATCTCCCGGGGTAATTCATGTCATCCTACATCTTTCACAACGTCCGGATTTACTGTCTTGGTTTTTAATACGTCTACCCTTTTGGACTTTGATTTGAACTGCAACCTTATCCACCATTTAGCCTTGTATCCGATTTCTGTTCGTACGCTCGAAAGAATCGCTACACCACTTCCTTCATCCTTGACATCACTGTCAACGACTTGTGGTTCACTACGCTTCGGCGGTAGATTCCATACGCGACTGGTTTAACTCCAGTTGAATGCATGCTATGCCCGGCACACAATAAAAAGCAGTTATCTATATTATATGTAAATAACTGCTTTCCTACTTAATCAAATAAATTTAATGTCATTTATTAATATATAAATACTTGCTTTTTGAATCCATAATGCCACCAATATTTATCACATTATTATATCCAATTTTCCTCAAAATTTTACACGCTTTATAGCTTCTTGCGCCGCTTCGACAATAAACAAATAATTCGCTTGAACGATCTATATCTAAAGTTTCTATCCTAGATAATGGACAATTAATACTGCCAATTATGTGTTCTGATGCATATTCATCTTCTTCACGAACATCTAAAAATATGACTTTAGAATCTTTCTTACCCTCTTGAACATACTCATCAAAAGTTTTTCTTCTTTTAAAAAACATAAAATTCTCCTTTAAAGTTTAAACATTTGCTTTATCATACACGCTCAATTCGTTGTATTTGATTGCATGTTCTTCTATAAAACGCTAACGAAATTAACATGCATAAAGTTTCTGTAATAACAAATGCACTCCATCCTATCTCTAACCCAAACAAATTCATCAAGACATAAGACAAAGGAATCAAAAAAACCAATTGTCTACAGAGAGTTATCATTAGAGAAGCCTTTGAAAAGCCTGTCGCTTGCAGAGCAGCCCCCAAAATAACATTTATTCCTGCCGGTATAAAACATAAACCTATTATTCTTATTGCTGGAATACCAATATCTAACATTTGCTTACTTGCATCAAATAGCGCCAACAAAAGATCAGGCATCCCCCAAGCTAAGCATGTACCTAAAAACATTATACATATCGTTAACAATAAAGAAAAACGAACTGCTTTAAAAATTCTATCAAAATGACGAGCACCATAATTGAAAGAAACTATTGGAATCAAAGCATTGTTGATTCCATTTACAGCCATAAAAATAAACGTAGAAAGCTTAAAATAAATGCCAAAAACTGAAACCGTAAGTGCGCCATAAGCTATAAGTATCATATTCATAAAAACTGTCATGAAACTCATAATAGACTGTATCAATATTGCTGGAACCCCAATCTGATATATTTCTTTAATGACTATCCAATTAAGAGAAAAATCTTTAAAATTGACTTCGACTTCTTTGATTTTTTTATTCGTAATCCAAATTCCAATCATCATTGCTATCATTTGACCAAGTACGGTTGCAATTGCGGCTCCTTTAACCCCAAAACCAAGTACAAAAATAAATATTGGATCAAAAATAATGTTTATCAAAGCACCTACGCCCTGCATAATCATATTATAAAAAGCATGCCCTGTTGCCTGCATTATTCTTTCATATGCAATTTGGACAAATACAAATACTGAAAGAGAAGTACAAATAGACAAGTATTCTTCTCCTAATTGAATAATCAATGAATCATGCGTAAAAAGATTTAAAAAAAACTTAGTCCCAAATAATCCTAAAATAGCGAAAACAATTCCACTTATTACCGATAATATCAAACCATGACACAATACTGATTGTGCTTTTTTTTGCTCATGTTGCCCTAAATAACGAGACATCATTGCATTAATACCAACTCCGGTTCCACAAGCTACTGCCACCATGATCGTTTGAATGGGCGAGCATAATGATACTGCTGCCAAAGCATCTTCGCTTACACGAGCAACAAACATACTATCAACAATATTATAAAGTGCTTGAACTAACATTGAAATCATAATTGGAATTGACATTGTCAAAACCAATTTTTTTATCTCCATTACTTCCATTTTATTTGTCGTCATCTATTTTCACTCCTTACTTATTCCCTGAACAGTTTCATAGGGGATGTTCAAGAAAAACGACGATATTATTTTAATCTGTAACCCGTTTATTATTCAAGTACAAATCAGCGACCATAGGTCGCTGATTTGATATTTATTATAATTCTTCTCCATTTGTCTCGATAACATGTTTATACCAATAGAAGCTATCCTTCTTCAATCGTTTACCAGAGCCTTTTCCTAAATCATCTAAATCTACATAAATAAATCCGTAACGTTTACTCATTTCAGCACTTGATGAAGAAACAATATCAATTGGTCCCCAACTTAAGTAAGCTAAAATATCAACACCATCTTTTACACACTCTTTTAATTGTTCAATATGTTGTTGCAAGTATTCAATACGATATGGATCATGAATTGATCCATCTTCTTCAATCGTATCCAAAGCTCCCAATCCATTTTCTGCAATCATCAAAGGAATTTCATAACGATCCCACAATTGACTTAAACAATTATAGAAGCCTAATGGATCTGCTCTCCATTCCCAAGGTGTAGGTTTAAGGTAAGAATTCTTTTCTGCTTTAAATGGAGTTCCATCATCTGTTTCATGATTGAATACATGTGAAGTATAATATGAAATTGCCAAGAATTGCATCTTATTATTTTTTAAAAGCTCTTCATCTCCAGCCTCCATTTTTAAATCAATATTTTTCTCTTTAAAATGGCGTAATGCATAAACTGGATATTCTCCACGAAGTTGTACATCTGAAAAGAAATATTGTTGCATTCTATTTTTCTTTAAAGTACCTACAATGTCTTCTGGGTTGCAAGTTTTTGGATATAGAGTACCATCCGCAAGCATTGTTCCCATTACTGCTTCTGGATCTATTTCTTTAGCTAATTCTACTACTTTAGCTCCAGCTACAAATTGATTATGAACGGCTTGGTACATCAATTCTTCCATGTTCTCTGCTTGATCATCATAGATTCCTAAGGATCCAAATTGTACAGTTGGAACTAAGTTCACTTGATTACATACGATCCAATATTTAACTTTCCCTTTATATCTTTCTAATAATACTTTGGCATAACGAACAAAGAATTCAATCGTCTTCTTATTCGCAAATCCCCCATATTCTGTGACTAGATATAATGGAATATCATAGTGTGACATGGTAATGATTGGTTCCATTCCATCTTTGATAATTTCATCAATCAAGTTGTCATAGAATTTAAGTCCTGCTTCATTGGGTTCCAATTCATCTCCTTTTGGGAAAATTCTTGACCATGAGATACTTGTTCTAAATGCCTTTAATCCTAATTCTTTTAATAAGGCAAGATCTTCTTTATATGTATGATAGAAATCTATTCCATGACGTTTAGGAAAATAGCTTTCTGTATCTTGAATCAATGTCTTGATTTCTGCAAGAGTTCCTCCCCCTTCTTTTTCAATATGAGCACGATTCATGTTTTTATCATAAGCACGGATATCGGAAGTAGAAAGTCCTCTACCATCGACATCATAAGCTCCTTCAATTTGGCATGCTGCTACTGCTCCACCCCATAAAAAATCTTTATTAAATCCTGTTGGTAATTGTTTCATATTATTATTTCCTCCTCATACTAAATTAGGCACATGAATAAATCGTGTGCCTATGTTTTATCAAGATTCTAAATCTGTTCCTTGTGATTGAATCACTTTTTGATACCAATAGAATGAATCTTTGCGGATTCGGGCACATTCTTTTGGATCATCATCTGTTCTATCTACATAAATAAATCCGTAACGTTTCTTCACACCATTACTTGTTGACAATAAGTCAACAGCTGACCATGGACAATAAGCTAATACTTCAACTCCATAATTCATCGCTTTTTTCATCGCCTTAATATGAGATCTTAAATAATCAATACGATATTCATCATGAATTTTGCCATCTTTTGTCAATTCATCATAAGCTCCCAAACCATTTTCTGTAATCATCAATGGTTTTTCATAACGGCAATAAATATCTCGGAAAATATATTCCAATCCTGTTGGATCAATTGCCCAATCCCAATCCGTTGTATCGAGATTAGGATTTTTACACATTTCAAAGAATCCAGGTTGTGTTTCATATCCAGACATTTCACCTTTTTTACCAGAACGATTTACTCCTGCAAAGCGGATTTCTTTTCCTTCTTGTTCAGGACACGCTTTTGCGCATTCACTCGCATAATAATTTAGTGCCAAAAAATCTGAATATCCTTCTTTAATCAATTCCATATCTCCCGGTTCGATTTTTGGTGCCATGCCTGTTTTTTCCAGATAAATCATAGCTGACTTAGTATAATGACCTTTAAAATAAATATCTAAATAATATTGATTATGTAGATCATTTGCATTTTGTGCTGCCATTACATCCTCAGGTTTTGATGTTAATGGATAGACTGGAGCATATCCAATTGCTGCACCAACTAATCCATTTGGAACCAATTCATGTACCAATTTACATGCAATTGCATGTGCTAAATTCATATGATGATTTATTTGGTAACGAATTTGATTATTCCCCTTATATTTTTCAGGAATATAACACTTCTGTTCAATAAATTGTACAATAATACTTTGTTCATTGATTGTTGTCCAATATTTTACTTTATCTTTAAATTCATTAATGACATATCGAGCATAATATTCGAAGTCTTTTACGACTTCACGACTGATCCATCCATCATACTTATCCACCAGTGCCATCGGTAAGTCATAGTGATATAAAGTTACAATTGGTTCAATATCATTTGCCTTTAGTTCGTCAATTAAATCACGATAATATTGAATACCTTCTTCATTAACTGGCCCTATTCCATCTGGGAATACTCTAGACCATGCAATCGAAAAGCGATATGCCTTAAATCCCATTTCTTTCATTAAAGCAACGTCTTCTTTGTAATGATGATATTCATCACTTGCGATTTCTGCAGTCGCAAAGCCAAATTTTTCATAACTATCTTTATTAATTACGTCCTGTTGGCTTAATTTTTTACCATGACTCGTTGCTGCACCTTCTACTTGATAAGCACTTGTACTTGCACCCCATAAAAAATCTTCAGAAAACTTATTATCCATGTATTCTTTCCTCCTATTTGCTATTTTTTATGATTTTTAAAATATCAATCATTTCTAGACTCATATTAATTTCAGACATAATAGTCATTAAAGTATCCTGAGCATGTGCAAACAACATAGAATATTCATACTTTTCTCCGCTCATTTCACTTTGAACAGTTGTAGTTTGAGCTTTATGAGCTAAAGAAATACAATCATTTGCTTGCTTCATCTTCTCATCCGCTATTTCAAAATTAAATTGTTTGGCTGCCTTTAAAGCTTCTGTTACGTAATTTCTTGCATCTCCTGCATGCAAGATAATCTGCATTGCTACCTGTACCAATTCCATTTGTTTATCCATACACTTTTCTACCTCTTTATGATCTTTCTAGTTTATTAATTTTCTTCTGCTTCTTCTGCTAATTTTATTTTTTCATAAGCTTTAAAGAATGGGTACCATATTGCTAAGTAAATCACAAATAATACAGCCCACCATAATATAGCTCTCATATCTTCGGTAATCATAACACTACAGATTGGTGCAGGAATTTGTCCTACTTGAATCATTTTTGAAGGAATATTTAATAACCCTGTACTCATTAAGATCCATACATAGATTGGTCCAACTATTGAATTTAACCAACCAGGAATCATTAACACTGGATTCATTACAACTTTTCCACCATACATCACAGGTTCATTGATATTGAAAATTGAAGGAACAATAAACACACGTCCTAACATTCTCAATTGTTTTGATTTAGAGAAACACATCAATACATTTAAACCTAAAGTAGCGCACATACCACCCATTGTAATGAATGCTAATGTGAATACAGATTCATTCGTAACAATATTTGTTGCGACTCCACCAGCTGCAACTGCATCAATATTTGCTTGGATACCAGCCATAAAAATTGGAGTTGTTATTGCACCAAACGTCCAACTTGAAATTCCCATTGTATAGAAGAATGCAGGCACTAAGCAAATTAAGATAAATCCTGGTAAAGTTTGTCCAATGTTTGCCAATGGCATAAAGGCTGCAATAACCAATGAATATACATCTAATTTCAAAACATTGATCAAAACCATCGCAATTCCTAAAGTAATTATATTTGGAACAATCGTATTGACCCAAGCTACAACGAAGTCTGGACAACTGCTATCTTGCAAGAAATGAAGTTTTCCCCATAAATGGAAAACAGTTCCTACATATAAACCAACAATTAATCCTACCGCAATACCTGCAGCTCCTAAATTACCCATTAAACTTGAAATACTGTCGGCATTATCTCCTAATGGCATCGCAACCATCAACAATGTACCTACAGCACATAGGCCAGCATTAATTACATAATCTGGATGTCCAAGTTTTTCCATCAATTGGTTTCCCATCATAAATGTAACAATGACTGTAATAATGCCAAAACTATACGTTAAAATTGGAGTTAAATCAGGTAATACAGGAACAAATGATTTGAAAACATTATAGAAATAGATAACTGACCCTGTTAAAATAAATGGAATAATCTTCTGCATCGTTAATGAGAATGCAGCGATAAATGGTTTACTAAATAGTTTATTGGCCTTTGGTACAAATGAATCCTCTAGCCAACTCATAAATTTGTTCATATTTTTATTCTCCTAATCATCTTTACTAATTTATTCTCTTTGTTATACAATATTCAAAGAGAAGTCTTTCACATGTAGATTTCTTTTTAGCTAAGATTGCCGTCTTAGCTTTTTTTTATTCGCCTTTTGCGATTTGTTGTGCAAGTTCAATCAATCCATTCGCATCTAATGATCCATAGATTTTATCTGAAATCACACCAACTCGTACGCCATAAGGTTTTGCAATTTCTTGGTATTTTTCCAAATCCTTTGCATAATGTGGACCAAGCAACATAACATCAACACTGCTCATGAAGTCTCCTGCTTCTGTAACGCTTCTTGCTTCGATAGTCATTGGAAGTTTTTGCTTTTTAATTGCTTTTCTAGCTCCACTTGCTAAAAATCCACTAGACATACCAGCACCGCAACAAAGTAATACTCTTAAATTTTCCATAATGATCCTCCTTTCTTTTTTATTTCTGACACCATCATTATTCTATTTTTTTTATTATGCCTCAACTTGTCTTTTTCACTTTAGGGGGCATAACCATAAAATATGAATTTGCACTCTACGGTGAAAGTTAAAAATCGACACAGGATATCTGAATTGCTATAATATCTAAAGAAAAGTGAGGGCGAAATATGAAGAAAAAACAAAGCGAGTTAATTAAATATTTATCGGAAAACAACAAGCCCGTAAATAGTAAAGAACTAGCTCATGCTTTAAATATATCTTCGCGCTCCATTAAAAACTATGTACATGAAATCAATGAGCTTTATGGAAAAAATATCATTTTATCTTCACGTTCAGGTTATGAGTTAAATCCTACTAGTAATTATTCTTTGCTATTATCCAAAGAAGACACGGCCATTCCACAAACTTTAGAAGAACGTTCTTTTTATATTATCAAGCAATTGATCTTAAATCATTCTAAAGAAATCGAAATTTTTGATTTATGTGATTATTTATGCGTTAGCTACTCTACGATCAAATCAATCATTTCAAAAATGAATAAATCTTTTTCTACTTATAATATTGAATTTACATGTAAAAATGACTGTGTTCGCATACAGGGTGATGAAATCAATAAACGTAAACTTTTAAGTTACGTGATCAACGAAGAATCTAAAAACAGTTTTATGAACACCGCAATTTTAAAGTCAAATTTTAATTCTATTGATATTGACGAACTTCAAAAAATCATTCTTACGACTTTCAAAAAACATAATTTCTATCTTAATGACTTTTCGGCCATT
The DNA here is from genome assembly GCF_028321995.1 of Faecalitalea cylindroides. NCBI lineage: Bacteria > Bacillati > Bacillota > Erysipelotrichia > Erysipelotrichales > Erysipelotrichaceae > Faecalitalea > Faecalitalea cylindroides. Next base: position 73,958 of record NZ_JAQLXG010000004.1, on the reverse strand, counting down.
AATTTGTTGTTACACATATTGATCATTGTAGATTGTGAGATGAATGGTAATCATTTAAATTCTGGAAAAGATCAATTTGAATTTGATACCATTCAAGAAAAAGAATTTTTAAACGAGCTCCAATCACGATTAGAATCTCAATTCAACATCCAAATAAACCCATTTGAGCGATTTGAAATTTATATGCTTTTTAAAGCCAATGCGAATTTCTCCTTGTCTTCTTCCAATACTGATCTTAAGAGTGTGGTTGGTATTGATATACTGGAACTAACGCAAAAATATGTAAAAGATATTAATTCACTTTATATGATCGATCTTTCAAGTGATACTTTTACAACACCCTTTTCTCTGCACCTTAAAAACCTACTTTTTAGAGCAGAGAAAGGACGTTTTACCAGTAATCCAATGGCTGATACGATTAGAAATAACAGTCCCGTTGTTTTTGACATTGCGATCTATATTTCCTTAGACCTCATGGATCGTTTTCATATCAATATCAACGAAGATGAAACTGCTTTTCTAGCCATGCATGTCGGTGCCGAGATCGAACGTCAAGCAGACAATAAAACAAAAATCCCTGTCGTTCTATTATGTCCAAATTATCATGACATCGTTCAACAGACCATGAATACCCTAATGATGAATTTTGGCAATCAAATCAATTTATTAGGCTGTATACATAACGAAAACGATATTCATAAATTTACAAACCCTATCGCGATTTTGTTGACAGCAGTCCCTATACATCAGGCTTTGCCAAATATCTCTATTGTTCATTTTTCACCAATCAATTTACAGTCACAATTTGATATTATTCAAAACGCCATACTAAAAAGCCAAGAAGAATACCGAGATAATAAGCTAAAAATAAATTTTCACAATTTCTTTGAAGAAGATCTTTTTGTTGCAAACCCAAACCTTAATTCCAAACAGCAAATCATTACCTATCTTTGTGATAAACTCCTATGTAAAAACTATGTTGATTCAGATTTTGAAGAAAATGTTTATAGAAGAGAAAATGCTGCTACAACTGCATTTGGAAATATCGCAATACCTCATGCAGCAGAAATGAATGCTATTAAAACAAGTGTTGCTGTAGCCATATCAAAAAACGGTTTTCAATGGGGAAACAACACAGTTCATGTCGTCTTCCTGCTTGCGATTAATAAAGCAGATAGAAGAACTTTTCGAAATTTATATGAATCTTTGATTTCTTTATTTTCAGATAACCGAATCTTACAAGAAATGCGAAACTGTAACAGCTTTAAAGAATTTGAATCCTACATCTATACATGGATTGGCGAAAAGGAGAGTTGATTAATGAACCAAAAATATATTTTTATCGATATTGATGGTACTCTTTTTGATCATAGTACAGAAAGTATTCCAGAGAGTGCACTTATAGCCTTAAATAAAGCTCACAAAAAAGGCCATAAGATTTATTTAAGTACCGGCAGAGCCAATACCGAAATCGATTATGAATACTCTGCTCTACCAATTTCAGGTATGATTCTCTCTTGTGGAGCACAAGTTATTGTAGATAATAAAATCATTTATCTCGCAAACTATCCAAGAAATGAACTGACACAGTTAATGGAATATATGTTAAAAAATGATATAGGATTTGCTTTAGATGGCTATAAAAAAAGCTATTTCAGCGATGAAGCTTTTCATATATTTTCCAGTTTGATCTTGCAAAATGAAAATCAAAATTCCGAATTGGCTCGTGCTAAAATGGCCCAAAAACGAATGTATCATCTTGATCAATTTCAAGAAAAAGATCTTGAGCAAATTCTCAAAATATCTTTGTTCTCCTCTAACTGGGAACGCTGTCAGGATCTGATGGATCATATCCCGGACTCATTACAAGGTTTTATTTATAAGAATAAAAACTATGGTCTGGTCAATGGAGAAATTTCCATGAAAGGCATCAACAAAGCCACAGGTATTGATAAAATAATCGCTTATGAGAATGCAAGCTTATCAGATACCATTGCGATTGGCGACAGTTTAAACGATATCGAAATGTTGAAGCATGCAAAAATTGGAATTTCCATGGGAAATGGAGTCCAAGAACTAAAAGAAAGAGCTGATTTTGTTACAAAAGATATTGGAGATGATGGTCTAGCATATGCATTACAATATTTTCATTTAATATAAAAACTCAAACATATCGTTTGAGTTTTTATATTAAAATCCATTTATTAGAAACTATGATTTCAATCCTATTTTCACTTTTTTTAAACACATTAAAATCCAAACAATGGCAACCCCTAAAATAATATGTGAAATCCCAGCAACACCAGATAATGACGCATTCATAGCTGCACTAAGATCATATCCCATAACCTGTAAGATTCCTCGAACATAAAACATGAAAACCATCAAAGGCAAGCCTATATTATATAAAATAATCGCATTACGCATTCCTTTAATCTTTTCTAAATCAGTATGCATAGAGAACAACGCTAGAATCAAAAACATTATGGTTCCTAACACAAAAAAATGAATATGCGTAAATGCAAGGGTTGTAGTCCCCTCAAAATCAAGAAATTTTGTAAATTCTCTGTAAAACACTCCACTAATCATCGCTAAAATTGCATAAATAATAGCTAAATTAAAATATTTTTTCATTTTTTAAGCCCTCCTTTTTTCATCAATAAAATTAACACCAAACATTATTCCTGCCATTGTTAACGCAGCACCTAGTCCGGTATAAAACACAGCAATAAACAAAGTAGGTACAACACCTGAATACCTTAATAAAATTCCCCCAGTCATCATAAATGCCATGATTAAAAATGATGACTTATCAAAAAAATTCCAAAAATATTGTTTCTCACTCTCTAGAGCTCTTATTCGAATCGTATGTTTTTTAACTAATCGACTAAAAATAAATATATCAAAAATGCTAAACACTAAAACTGATAGAATAACATTTGATAAATATACACTATGTTTATAAGCTTGAACTCCGATTCTCAAAATATTAAATCCTGCTATAAACCACACTAAAGATGCTATAGCTAATAACCAATTTCTATTTACTTTCATATTTCCTCACTTTCTAATATATACATCTGCGAATAACATATAACAATCCATCACAATTATCTTGTTTTCGCAAAAGCAAATTAATCAAATTATCAAAAACAAATTCAACAAATTGTTCTTTCGCCATTTCTTCATTAAAAAAAACTGGATTTACTTCTTTATCTTGATTAAGGCAATCTAACAACTTGTTTTTAATATTTTGAAAATACTTCTCCATTGCAGCTCTACCTCGTGCTTTTTCCATTTTTGGTAGAATATAAACATGTACATTAAAAAAATCAGGATAACTTTCACTTCCTTCTTGAATCAAATAAAATAAATCACGTACTTTTTCATCAAAGCGATTACCTTCAAAATTGAATTTATGCAGTATTTCTTTCCAAATAGAATCAATCGTATTTAACAACAACATGCTCTTGCTTGGATAATAATTGTATATAGATCCAAGAGCAACATTGCACCTAGAGGCAACTTCCCTCATATTCAAACTATTTAGCCCTTTTTCTTTAAAAATTTCTTTGCACGCATTTATAATTTCCGAATTTGATGTTGATTTGTTTTTCACTATATCCTCCTATATGAACATTGTTCATATTATAGTTTTATAGACAGATTGTCAATTATTCCAAACTTCGGATACATATCATTTTAGGCTTTTTAATATATCTAGTTAGAAATCAAACAAATCTTATAGTTATAGCCATTCATATAATACTTACTGCACTCAATGGTCCAAGCTTATATATATGATTTTTTTCCAAGATCATCAATATTGAACTATACTAATACATCCTTGTGTATTTGTTAAAATAGGCTTCATTATGATCCTCATTACCATCACAATTTAAAGATGCAAAAACAGGAACTTCGCAATTATTTTCAATCAGATACTTTGCACAGGCTACGTTGATGCTCTGAGCAATAAAAGCATTCGCCATACTGCTCGTAGGACACATTTTTTCATGAAGTCCTGGAACTTGTAGTATACAATCACCAACAACACCACAATTATCAATAACTAAATCTGCAATATCAATCAATTTCTTACCACTCTTATGTCTTGAAGTGACACTATCTGAATGGTTTTTGCTAGTAACCGCAATAACATAAGCTCCTTTTGATTTAGCTTCTAGTGCCATTTCAATCGGATATGCATTTCTACCTGAATTCGATGTGATTAATACGACATCTCCCTTAGAAACATTATATAATTCCACTAATATTTTGGCATAGCCAGAGAGTCTCTCAATATAAGAGCTTTTGGTTGGGTGTTCTGTCATTGTTAATTCAGTTGTCAAAATTGGAACCACAAATGCCAATCCGCCAGCACGTGCATAAAATTCCTCTGCCATAGTATGAGAATGCCCGCTTCCTGTAACAAAGAATTTATGTCCTTCCATAAATGATTTACCGATGATTCTGCCGGCTAGTTCTAATTTATCGCCTTGTGTTTCCTGTAATTTATTTAAAATTTTTAATCCCTCTTTAAACACTTCGTTCATAAGTTTCTCCTTTATATACTAATTGTATATATTTATTATAGAGCATATCTTCATATCATAAACTTCTTCTTACTTTGATATTATAGTTTTTCATATTTATCCATGCTTCTTGAAGCTATGATATTTGCTCCTGTATCACATACATTTTCTATTATGATGTCTTCATATTTGACTGGAGCTTTTATCCTTACTTCTTTTAGCTTTTTCATTACGTCAAACATTTTGTCTTTGGCAACTGCTTTATCTGTCATAACAGGTAACATAGGATGAATAGCACCTTCAATTCTCACAGTTGATGTAAGTATACGTTCCGGATGAATCAACTCTTTACAAGCATATTTTTCCCCTCTTGGACATGAGTTTCCTGTCACTAAATTTATATTTTTCATGTCATCCATTTCAATTTGTAGATGACATCCCATTGGACAAATAATACATATTAATTCTTTGATCATATTTCACTCACCCTCACTTTCAAGTCGAATGAAATATTATTTATTTCATCTTTTTTTAAAGTTATCCTTTCCATATTTGCCGGTAACATATATTTTTTCTTAACAGATTTTATTACTCTATCTCCATCTAGAAACTCAACTTTACTTTCTTTATAGGGTTTATTAACACGAAAATAAAATGTAACTTTTTCTTTTACATCCTTGTTTAATCTTTGCGGAAGCACATAATTAACTCCCTCAAGTGGAAATACATTGATTAAATTTGGCGTTGTTGTATATGATAAAATGTCTTCTGCTACAAAACGTCCTACTAATTTTGACTCCATTGTTACAAAATCAACCAAATCATGAACATGCAAAGCATTTCCACATGCATAAATGCCCGGCACAGTTGTTTCAAACCGATCATTAACGAGTGGGCCTTTAGTATGAGCATCTAATTGAATACCTGCAGTCTGTGTTAAACTCGTTTCTGGAATCAATCCTACAGCTAATAACAATGTATCAACCCAAAAATCTTTCTCAGTTCCTTTTATTAGTTTCTTGTTTTTATCCACTTTGCCAATCGTAATCTTTTCAACATGCTCTTTACCTTGAACATCTATTATTGTATGTGATAAGTAAAGCGGAATATCGAAATCTTTTAAACATTGTACAATATTTCTCATTAAACCATTAGAATAAGGCATTATTTCCGCAACCCCCAATACTTTCGCCCCTTCTAACATCATTCTTCTGGCCATGATCAACCCTATATCACCACTACCTAAAATAAACACTCTTTTTCCAACTAATATATTCTCAATATTCAAAAGCTTTTGTGCTTCTCCTGCTGTATATATTCCCTTTACTCGTACTCCTGGAATTGAAATTGCTCCACGATTTCTTTCATAACAACCACATGCGAGAATAATAGATTTTGCCTTTACTGAAACATAGCCCTCTTTTTCATTTACATAAGTAATCTGTTTATCTTTTGTTATTGATATAACAGTCGTTTCTAAGCGATAATCAATGTTATTGTTATTAACTTCGTCTATTAATTTTTGAGCAAAAGAAGGACCTGTTAGCTCTTCATTATATATTTGAAGACCAAAACCATTATGAATACATTGCTGCAAAATACCTCCAAGCTCATTTCCTTGTTCTAAAATCAATATATTTTCTACTCCATTTTCCTTAGCAGATAGGGCAGCTGCCATTCCAGCACTTCCTCCGCCAATTACTGCAACATCTATATTTACCATTATTTTGCCTCCGTCCCTAAATTTGAATGTTTTTCATCATACAGAACCTGAGCTAGCGGAATGTTTAACTCTTTAGATAAAATTTTTGCAACCTCTATTTCGCAAAAACCACCTTGGCACTTTCCCATGCCTGGACGAACGCGTTTTTTTATTGCCTTTATGGTCTTTGCACCACATGGAGAATGTATGGCATCTACAATTTCTTGATAAGATATTTTTTCACATTTACAAACAATTTTTCCATATAAAGGCTGAGTTTTGACCATATCATTTTTTTCTTTCTCACACAATTGATTCATTACCGGTGGCGCTTTTCTTTTGACATATTTCCTTTTTGGTAATAAATCTAAACATTTTTTTATATACTCTTGAATGACATATGCACTAATAGCAGGTGCACTAGCCAACCCCGGTGAATCAATACATCCTAAATGAATAATATTTTTATTTTTATATGAAGGCTTAATATAAAAATCACCATTATTTCCTGTTGGACGTAATCCACTATAGCTCCGGATCACTTCATGGTAAGGAATATTCTTGACAATTCGATTCAAATGATTTCTAACATATTCCAATCCCTCAGAAGTTGTAGAAAGATCTTCGCTTTCACAAATATTGCTATTTGGGCCTAACAATATATTCCCATGCGTTGTAGGAACTGCCAAAACACCCTTACCAACCTTCGTTGGAACTGGATAAATGATATGGTTCACAAATTTATTTGCCTGCTTAGACAAAACAAAGTACTCTCCTTTTTTATAAACTATATGAAATGGAGATTTTTCAATCATATTAGCTATTTTTTCAGCTCCACAACCTGCTGCATTAATAATCACCTTGGTGTTGATAGCCTTTTTTTCTGTATAAACAGTAAAAAAACCTTGCTTTTCATCAATTTTATAAACCTTTTCCCCCAAGATTAAATCAACCCCATTTATAACAGCTTCTTCCATCAAAGCGATTGCACATTGCCATGGATATATTATTGCTGTGTCTGGAAAACTAATTGCCTTAATTACATCATCTGATATATTTACCTCATTTTTTACAATTTCTTCTCGCTCCATATAATGTGCTCTAATATTTCTTTTATCAGCTCTATTTTTTAGTTGATCAAGTATTTTGATTTCTTCTTTATCACATGCAACTACATATGCACCACATTTTTGATAGTCTATTTTTAGCTCTTTGCATATCTCTGGATACATTTTTGCACCTTTTACATTCAATTCAGATTTCAATGTTCCATCCTCAGGATCATATCCAGTATGAATAATCGCACTATTAGCCATCGTGGTTCCATTTGCAATATCATTTTCTTTGTCTATCACCGTGACTTTTAAATCATACTTAGACAAATCATGAGCAAGAAAACTACCGACAACACCTGCACCAATTATCACAATATCTTGCATTTTTGTCCTCCCATTATATTATTTAATTTTTTTAATAAGTTATCTCTGTTCTCATTTTATAACTTCTACTTTTTCAAAACAATGTTCCTTAAAGTCTTTTTACCGAATTTATATCAGAATAGATATAATCGTGATAGAATCATTTAAAAGGAGTTCTTATGATTAACAATCTTATTCAATTTTCCAATGAAAAATTTTATAGTTTTCTAATTCTTTTTTTACTTATTTTCATTTATATACTTTATATTCTCTTTTACAAAAAAAGAACAACAAGACAAATGTGTTACGAAAACCTAGATATACTGAAATATATCTCCTCTATCCTCATAATATTATTTCATATCAATATTTATATGAAAGTGGTTTATAAGATAGATTTTATAATCACAGATGTCATCACTCGCCTTGCCGTGCCTTTCTTTTTTACTATTGCAGGATTTCTAATTGCTCAAAATGAAAACAAGGGACCCAATTACATCAAAAACTACTTAATAGAATTATTTAAAACATACCTTTTCTGGAGCATTTTATATCTTCCGTTTGGTTTAAGATACATAATAAACCTACATATTGCTTGGTATTTATATCCTATTGCTATTTTACTAGGTATCTTATATATAGGAATTTATTATCATTTATGGTATTTTCCTGCCCTTTTCTTTTCAATATGCATTCTATCTTTTTGGAAGAAAAGATGGTCTATTTCTCTATTAACTTTTATTTCATTTCTTTTACTGATTATCGGCTCATCTGAAAGTTATTTTGGTTATTTTAATGACTTTTGGCAAAACATTTTTCAAACCTATTATTTTTCTATTTTTTACACAACAAGAAATTTTCTTTTCTTCGGACTCTTTTATGTGACCCTAGGATACATGATGCAAAAGAAACAACTTGTTTGGAAAAATCAATACAACTATTTGTTAATTATTACACTTTTGTTTTTTACCTTAGATTGTATGATTGCGCAAACAACTCCTGGAATAGATCGAAATATTTTAATTAGTGCACCTTTCTTTGTTTTTTTCCTTTTTCTCCGTGTTTTATACTCACCGCAACTTCTTCCATTTATTGATAAAAGAAAACTTCGTAGACTATCTAAATATTATTTTTTCGTTCATCCTTTTGTTTTAGAACTATTATTCTACTTCAAAGCATCGTATAGTATTCCTTTGATATTTTTTCTATCCTTGACAATGACACATATTCTAACTTTAGTATGTTTATATATCAAAAAACACTATCCTTCTTTACCTATGTAATTAGATAATTGCAATTTCTCTAAATTAAGATAAAAAAAGTGTTTTTCAAAAAATGAAAAACACTTTCAACTATTTTATAGAAATAGTCATTTAATATTAATATGCATGCTCAGCTTTAAATGCTGTAGTATCCTCTTTATCTGTCAGCATTTTAGCAAATTTACACATCTCACTTAAAGCTTCATTTAACCCTGTTCCACCTTTTTTAGGCATTTTCAAGATTGTAACTTTATCTTTGTATTCTTCAATCGCTTGTTCACATTCTTTAGACATGATCGCAAAAGCAGGAATACCAACCAATTCATTAATTGTTAATGCTGTTTTTGCAGCCATCAATCCATATCCTGCATAGTTGAAACAAGGACCACAGATAACTACATCTGGTTGAAATTTTTTAGCCATAGCTGCGAATTTCTTTGCATTTTTTTCTGGATCTTCTTTGAACGTTCCATCACCACACCATAATGTAGCGATTACTTTTCCATCATTTTGATCCATAAAACGTTGGAACATACCACATGAACCAATGGCCATTGGCTTTCCGCCCATTGGAAGATCTGGAGATTCTTTTCCACCTAAACCCGCTTGAGTTTGGTCAAATATCATCATTACTTTCATAATTTTTTCAACTCCTTTTATGTATTTATTATAACCCTTTCTATACAATAAAAACAGGCTCTTAGATCAGATGGCCTGTTTTTATTTTACATCCTATAGATCATCAAGATCTAAATCATCAAATGAAATTTCTTCCTCTTCACCAGCGTTAGCTTCTGCATTAGCTTCATCTTCAAGATATTTTCTATCCAAAGTCTTAATGAATGGGAAGTATAATGCCATATTCATTGCTAACAAGAATAACTGCCAAACACTAGCTGTCCAAGATCCAGTTGATAACCAGCCAGAGAATCCAATTGGAGTTGTCCATGGTAAGTTAACACCCGTTGTTTTTGGAATAATTTCCGCAACTGTTGCAAAGTATGAAAGAATCAAGTTCAAAAGTGGACACAACATGAATGGAATAATGATAATTGGGTTCAAAACAACTGGAAGACCGAATATAATTGGTTCGTTGATTCCGAAGAATCCAGGAACAATTGATAAACGACCTAATTGTTTGATACGCTGAGATTTACATACTGTACACATTAAGATTACTAATCCAAGGGTAGAACCTCCACCACCGAAGTTTGTGAAGAAGTTTGAGAATGGGTTAGTAAAGATATAAGGTAATGGTTCACCAGCTTCGAATGCTAACAACTGTTCTGCAGTCAATACGTTACCGATGAAGTAAACAGAGTTACATACAGCAGGACCATTGATACCGAAGAACCATAAGAATGAACACATGAATGTGTATAAAGCGTTAGCTCCTAAAGTATCTCCTAATCCAGAAAGTGGAGTTTGAAGTACAGCAACTACGAAGTCTTGTACATAACCAAATTCTGTGAATGAGAACAAGATACGAATCAAGAATGCTGCAGCCATAACGATACCACTTGGTACCAAAGCCGCAAATGAATCTGTTACAGCAGGAGGAACACCTGCAGGCATCTTAATTGTCCAACCTTTTTTATAAGCATAGCAGAACAACCAAACGCCTAAAATTGCAGCAATCAATGCCATAAAGATACCATTTGGACCAATATAGTCAAAGCTTAATCCAGAAACAGTAACTCCTTCAACTAAATTTCCATCTGCATCAGAACCTAAATGAGATGTTGGCATCATGATAAAGAATGCAACCATTGCAACAGCAGCACCTTGGATCTTATCCCCACCAAATTCTCTAGCCATTGCATAACCTGTACCAAGTGCAGTTAACAAACCAGTACAGTTAAATGATGCTCTTGATACAGCTGTAAACCATCCTGCCCAATCAGTGCCTAGGATTCCTGTCCAGAATTCTTCCCATCCAGGAATTGGGAAGTTTGCAAATAACAAGAAAATAGATCCGACGATCAACAGTGGTGTAGTGATCAAGAAGCCATCACGGATTGCGATCAGCACTCTATTCTTTGTAAGAATATCGGCTAAAGGCATCAGGATTTTTTCAAGTTTATCCATCATAATAAATACACCCTCTCTTTCTATAAAGTATTCTATATTATTTTGTTTTTCCTTAAAAACTAAAAAACTTCCTAGATTTTAGGAAGTTCTTTCCATTTTCTCACACTTGTTCTTCTTTTGTAGAAATGATATGTGTTTTGGCAATATGATCGTGGATCATCTTACGACTTGGACTAGCTACACCCATCAAAATAGAGATAGCGCTAATAATCCCAAACAGATATACGGATATATCCATTATATTTACATCCGTAAATAGCTGAATGATCTGACGAAGATAACTTGAACTGTTCGCAAGATACCCTTCAATAATCATCACGCCAAGTCCTTCACGCAATAAGATTGATTTAAAATCAACATCATTTCCATCATCTTTTACAACCTTTAATTTCATAATGCGCTTTCCAAAAGTCTGGCCTTTATATACTTTTAGCTCCAAGACAAAATAATATCCTAAATAGAATATAATCGCTAAAATCCCCGTAATAACACCCCACATCAAAGGCAATTTATTCAATTCCTGAGTAATTACAGTCGTATGATTGACTATAGATGTAATGATTACGATAGGAATACTGGAAACCATCGTTGCGACATACCAGTCTATAATATAGGCAACGATACGGGAAAAGTTATTCACATTGACTTTCTTTAGCTGAACTCCAAATTTTCCATTTTGATTTTTACTCATGTCTTCATCCTTTCTTTAGTCTACAATTTTTGTAAGAAAATCTTCATAATCTTTCGTTTCTAACAATGAGGCAAAATGATTTGCATCATTGATCATGTTGCTTAACCAGGTAAAGAACATTCGCAATACATCCTGATGTTCCTCATCGATTGCTAAAAGTATGACCATCTTTACTTCAAATTCACCCCATTGAATTGGTTTTTTCAAAAATGCAACAGAAATAGCCGGACGATAACTTCTTACATTCAAAGCATGTGGAACCGCAAAAGAATATACAAAACTCGTTGCTGCCATTTCCTCTCTTTTTAATACAGACTGTTTGAATTCAGCATTGCTATAGCCAAGTTTCTCTAAATGATCACATATATATGTAATAACTTCTGAAGGTGTTTTAAGATCTAGATCATAATGGAATGTTTCTTTTTGAATCAATCCGATCAAACTGTCTTCAAAATCTCTTTTAAATGTATTTCGATCCAAAACATTTAATGTTTGAAAAATTTTGCTTTCATCTTCTGTATTCAAAAACAACGAAATTTGTACAGTTGGGATATCCAAATTATGTTTAAGCTGAAGTGTTGTCAATATTAGATCTGGTTCTAATTTACGTATTGCACTTTCTTCAAAAAAACTAACGCATTCTACAATATCCATTCTTTCAGAGAAAAGATTTTCAATCTTTCTTAAACACATATTGCTCATCGCCTGCTCTACAGGATAGATCATCACAGCTCTATATTTTGAATAGATACTTGTTCTTTCATAAGCTGCCCCTAGATGTAAAGCAAGAAAACCTATTTCATCTTCAGATATTTTCATATCCAAAGTACTTTCCATTTGTCTTCCAACACGAACAGCCAATTCAAATACCAGCGGATATTTACGCTTCAGTTCCTGAAGATAAATATTAGAGATATCCATATCGCGATTGATGCGTTCCATTACGCCTTGTAAATGCACTGCCAATCCATTTTTTAAATCTAAATCTTTAGAAAAATCTATATCAAATTCATCTTTGATCATCTTAATGATATCTTCAATAAATTCATCAACATTCATTCCTGTCTTTTTGACTACCAGATCACTTTGTACATCTATCGAACGTTTTCCCATTAATTGCAAAGCAAACAAAATAACTTCATCTTCCTTAACTTCGATAGGCATCTTTTTAGACAGTTTTGTGAAAAATTCTCTTGAAATGACGTATTCTTTTCGTTTCTTTAAATCCTGTACATTACGTGTTGTTTCAATATAGTTATGGCGAAACATACGTTCAATTGAAATACCTACATGAATCATCAATAAAGGCATTGCCATTTCACGAACATGATAATTGTATTTATCTAATGTCTCTTCTAAATATTCTTTTACTTTCAATAAATCAAAATCCACAAACATGCTAGATAATTTATTTAAATTCAAGAAATTTCCTTGCGTTTCCTGCGACAAGAGTTCTTTATATAGTAATCGTTTGCTCTGTTCACTGCCTTCTAAACGAATACAATTTCTAGAACGAACCAGTTTTAAATTATCATAAGGTTCCAACATAATTTTAATTCGTTTTATATCATTATCTATTGAATATCCACTAATAAAGACCTGATCCTGCAGATCCAATAAATTAATTTCTTTTTTTTCAAATAATAATTCTTGTATGATATACACGCACCTTTCCTGTGGTGTCTGAGGAATTGCTGAATTTAATTCAATAGGTAGCGTAACAAGAACATCTGCATTGATACGATATCCACTTCGTAAATTGGATTCGATCAGCTGTTTATCATAAAATCGATTAATATTCTCTATATCACTTCGAATTGTTCGATCCGAAACGTTCATCAACCGTGAAATTTCCTTTCCGGTGATCCAACTTTTCGATTCATCCAGCAACATGATTATCTTCTCCTGTCGCTTGTTTAACATATTTTCATTATCCTTTCTCCATATAATTAATATGGCATTATCAGCTTATTCATTATAACTTACATTCATTCACTTTGTTTGCCTTGCCATTTCCTAATATTAGGAAATGGCACTTTTCCCAATGCTTAGGAAACAATCTTATAATCATATTTTCAATTTATCACTATAATATCATTTGTGTTTAGAGGAGAGTTATTATGGCTAAACAAATTAAAAACCTAAGAAAATATAAATGGGTACGCTTTGTCATTTCAGTCATTATGACCATTGCCAGTTCTTTATTGCAGGTATATACGATCCAGGTTTTTATGGATCCTTGCAACTTATTATCCAGCGGTTTTACCGGAGTCGCTATTTTACTTAATAAAATAGGTACTTTAGTTGGTGTCAACATATCTACATCTCTGGCAATCTTGGCACTGAATATACCAGCCGCTCTATTGTGTTTTAAAAGCGTGTCCAAACGTTTTACCTTTCTTAGTTGTTTGCAGTTTGGACTAACTTCTCTATTCTTGCAGACGCTTTCCTTTGATCCATTCTTCGATGACCTGGTACTAAATGTCTTCTTTGGTGGAGCTCTTTATGGAATGAGCATCGTACTCGCTTTAAAAGCTGATGGATCAACTGGAGGAACCGACTTTATCGCACTCTATATTTCAGATAAACTTCATAAAAGCATATGGGATTATGTATTTATCTTTAATGCCTGTATGATCATTATCTTTGGAGCTTTATTTGGATGGAAAGCCGCTGGATATTCAATTATCTTCCAGTTTATTTCTACCCGCATGATTTCCAGTTTCCATCATCGATATGCACAGATCACAGTAGAGATTACCACAGATGATCCAGAACCTGTAACAGAAGCCTTTATATCTAATTTTAGACATGGAATGAGTGTAGTAGATGCTTATGGAGCTTTCAGCAAGAAACACTTTTATATTTGTAAAGCTGTCGTAAGTAGTTATGAAGAAGCCGACGTTGTTGATTGTATAAGAAGTATCAACCCAAATGTGATCATCAACTCTTATAAAACCAATCACTTTTATGGTAGTTTTTATCATAAACCCATTGAGTAAAGTTTTCTTCTTTCAATAAATCTTTATTGCTCAATATCACTTAGTACTTCTTAATTAATGAAAAACATCGAAAGATGTTTTTTCTTTTTGCCCAAAAATAAAGGAGGCCTGACGGTCTCCTTAAAACACGATTGATTTAGTCTATTTCCCCGAACTTCCTAATAAGCCCGACATTCGCTTAGACTCCATCTTCTGCAGTTCTTCATAAGAAAGTTCTTCACTTTCCAATTGTGGCATCTGCAAAAGCACGCCCTGGCACAAAGCCTTTTCATAAGGATAAATAATATACTCTTCTTTTTTCTGTTCGCTCCATGATTCCAATGCCGCTTCTTTAATGATACAAATCGGTTTATCATTTACATTTGTGACTGGAGCCATATATTCGCCTCGATATCCTGAGTCAATAACTCCAGAACGTTGAGCGATTCCTTTCGTTCCTGTAGAACCTCTTTCTTTTAAGATCATTACATAACTGGCATCAAATGCCGTAGCTACACCTAATGGTACTAGGCGTGTATGTAATGGTTTAATTTCCAAATAATCTTCTTCAAAACAAGGATAAAGATCATACCCCGCGTCTTCATCACGTTTTGTAGGGATAATAGCATCCTCTTTTACTTTTGCCCAATATAATTTACTCATTTTTCAAGACCCTTTCATATTCATAGATCAAATCTTCTAAGCTAAACTTAGCATTTGCCGCCGATGTGGACGGGCATACGATTGTTTTCTCAATCAATTGTGGAAAGAAACGGCATAAATTATGATAACTCGTTTTCCCATTACAAATAATCCTTTGAATCGATGGATTTTTCTGTAACAAACTATCGATATCATTTGCCATTACATCACGAATTTTCGCATCCGCACTTGTTTGGCGAACACATGAATGACAAATATCCCACAAGGCAATATGCGCATATTCCAACAAAGCAAATTTTTCTTCTAGTGTATTACTAGGCCTTTGATAGAGACTTGTCAAAATTTTCCAGAACCGATTTGTTTTATTAGCATAATACATGTTTTGTTTTAAGCTTTCTTCACTTGGCATTGAGCCTAAGATCAAGATTGTATCATCACCATGAACAATTGGTTCAAACCCTATGATTCTTTCCATATTCCAAATAAATCATATTCCTTTGCATCTGTAATCTCAACTTGTACAAATGAACCTATATCTAAATCTTCATCACATCTGAAAATTACCTGCCCATCAACTTCATCTGGCGCATCCGCTTTCGAACGTCCACGATAACGATTTGTCAATCCTTCTTTTTCCTCTACAAGTACTTCAATTACTTTACCGATCTTTTCTTTATTCTTTTCAAGTGAGATTTCTCTTTGAATTTCCATCAAAGCAGATAACCTTTCATTTTGTATATCTTCATCGATTTCATCAGGATAATCATAGGATGGGGTATCTTCTTCTTTTGAATAAGTAAAAGCACCCATGCGATCCCACTTCACCTCTTTGATAAAGTCAATCAACTCTTCAAATTCTTCTTCCGTTTCTCCTGGGAAACCAACAATCATTGTCGTTCTTAAAGTGGCATCAGGGAACATAGTGCGAATCTTATGGATCAACGCCAATACATCCTCTTTCGTTCCTCTTCGATTCATGCTTTTAAGTAAGCGATTATTGGCATGCTGCATAGGAATATCAAAATATGGCAGAACACGCTTGCTTTCACGCATAGCTTCCAAGACCTTATCTTCGATTTCATCTGGATACATATATAAAATACGAATCCAGTGGAAATCTTCGATCTTATCCACCTCTTTGATAAGTTCAGCCAACTTTAACTCATTGTAGTTATCCAACCCATACTTTGTGGTGTCCTGAGCAATTAAAGTTAGTTCTTTTACCCCAATTGATGCAAGATATTTTGCTTCTTCTAGAATATCAGAGATTTCGCGACTTTTTTGATCTCCACGAATCAAAGGAATAGCACAATAAGCACAACGATTAGAACAGCCATCACTGATTTTTAAATACGCATGCCATGGTTTTCCACTCAGTAAACGTTCGCTCTTATAAAAATTTCCTTTTCCTTCATCATGTAAAAGTTCCTGTAAACGATTTGCCAATTCGCTATAATCACGAATTGGAATAACCGCATCAATTTCAGGAATTTCTTCAGTCAATTGTGAAGTATAACGCTGAGCAAGACATCCACAAACAATTAGTTTTTTTAGTTTATCTTCTTTATATTTTGCCATTTCAAAAATCGTATTTATAGATTCTTCTTTTGCCGATTCAATAAATCCACATGTATTAATGATTATAGCTTCCGCCTGTCTTGGATTCGAAACAATCTGATGATGATTTTCTTTCAACATTCCCATGATCATCTCTGAATCAACTAAATTCTTACAACATCCTAATGAAACAAATCCTACTTTCATTTTGAACCCTTTCTGTGATAAATCATTCTATTTTCCAACGCAAAAACACGAGGACCAAATTCTCCTGGCACAGTTTGATCAAGACTGTTTTTCATCATGACAATACGTGCATCTAGATTGTCGACCAAAGAAAGAACTTCTGCTTCAGGAATCATCGGAAGAACTGGAGATCCAAATTCCATTTTTCCGTGGTGTGACAAGATCATATGTTTTATCAATATCACCGATTCTTTATCTTGAATATTCAATTGATGCGCTACTCGATCCACTCGAGCAGACATTATTGAAATATGTCCCAACAAATTTCCTTCTATCGTATATTCTGGCAAGACAGCACTGGATAACTCTTCAATTTTCCCAATGTCATGCAATAGAGTACCTGAAATCAAAAGATCCTTATCCAGCCATGGATACTGTTTGGCAATCATCAAACAAAGTTCAACCATAGAAATGGAGTGAAAAGCCAAACCACCTACAAAATTATGGTGATTTCTTACCGCTGCAGGATAATTAAAAAAGTCATCTTTCGATTCCTGCAATATCGTTTTTGTCAAAGTCTTTATATCTTCATCTTTGATCATGGTAATATATTCATTGACTTTTGCTTCCATCGCGTTTCTAGTCATTGGAGCACTCCTTACATAAGCACTCAAATCATTTTCTTCTACAATTTCCATTTTATGCACACGCAACTGGTATGCATTTCGATGCAATATTACATCACCTTCAACGGCTACAACCATTCCTACCTTATATTTATTTACTTGTTCATCTGTCAAATTCCAATATTTCGTATCAAGAACCCCTGTATTATCTTCTAACGTCAATGAAAGATAAGGTGTATTTTTCTGGGTCTTTCCTTTATCACACTTTGTGATCAAAGCTTTGATAGAAATCTTGCCTTCACTGTTAATTTCATTGATTTTCAACTAATTCACCTTCCAATATTTCATCTATTTGGCTTGAAGTATAGCCTTTTCTTAAACAATATATACGAATCTTATTGCTACGCTTTGGTTCTTCAAAAGACGCATACAATCTTCTCGCCTTTTTAATCGTTAACTCTAATGATTTTGAATCATCTTCATCAAATTCAAAAGATTCAGATACTTGTTTAGCAACATCCAAAGAATATCCTTTTGTAACCAGTTTATTCGTTAAGGTTTGACGTTTCATTCGATTTGACTGTTCTTTTAAATTATGTACGAGTCTTTTAGCAACTGCATAGGCATTTTTGATTTCCGTTGTCTCTTCTAAAGTAGAAATTGCTTCTTCAATCAAGTCTTTATCTACTCCTGCTTTATACAATTTATTGCGTATCTGAGCACTATTTTGTCCGTATGAATGCCAAACTTGTGCTTTTTCCATAGCATATTGTCGATCATTGATCAAACCTTTTTGTTCCAATTCCTGCACGATCGTTTGTGCATCTTCAGATGAAACATCCAATCTTCTTAAGCAATATTCTTCTATTTCATGTGCTGTACAATCCACAGACAAAGCCCTTGTTTGTGCCATTTTTAAAGCCTTATAGAAATCTTGAAGTTCTAAATAATTTTCAACAAGATACGCATCTAGAATCGTATTGACAGAAATCTTTAAATCAAAGAAATCATCTAATGGAATTAAAAATTTGATAGGTTCTCTATCGCTATCTCTTTGAACTGTTAAACGTACATAATCATCAACCATTTTGATTTTTTCAACCACAAATGCCTGCGAAAAATCATCAATTGCCTGTTCATACACAGCCAAAGCTTTATGGGCGAACAATTCAGTATCAAATGGTTCTGTCTTGGCAATACACTCATTCACCATCATTTCTCTTTGTTCTTTTGATTTAGAAAAAAACAAATCAAACTTTTCAACCAGTTCATTCTCATCATCAAAATAATATCCTGTTTTATCTTCAAACACGAGATCGTTTAAGACCTCATCACGACGACCAAATACACAAAGACCACTGGCCAAAGCTTCAATATATGTCATTCCTTGAGTTTCTGTCATCGAAGCAGAAACAAAGCAATCAAATGCTGCATAATAATACGGTATTTTTTCTTTAGGAACTCTTCCTACAAAGTGAACACGATCATTGCAATTTTGTTCATCCACAATTTCTTTGTAATAACCTTCATCTGTGCCGCCCCCTACGATTACAAGATGTAAATGCTCATCTTTGCTCTTGGCAACCGCACGAATTGGAATATCGATTGATTTTTCTTTTGCGATACGCCCTACAAATACTACAACATGGTCTTCTTCAGTTAATCCTAATGAAGAACGAATCTCCATTACTTTCTTTGCATCCAAATTATTACGATCAAAACTAGATAGATCCAATCCCGTTGGAACCACATAAATCGGTGTATTAACCCCATAGCTTATCAAGGTGTTACGAGTTTTCTCACTTGGCGCTATCACAGCCTGTGCTCCATTCCCCAATATCTTTGATAAAGAACGGATTGCAAGCTTCCCCATGTGCTCCACAGTTTCCAAATCCATTGGATTGATATAGTGTGTATAGTCTTCATAAGTTGTGTGATATGTATAAACAAGCGGTATATTAAAGTTCTTTGCGCATTGTCTGGCAAACATACCAACTCCAAACTCTGTTTGTACATGGACAACATCTAAGTCCATATTGCGTACATATTCAAACGCTTCAAACTGAAAAGGACTACTCATTTTATATCCGTAAAACTTTTTTAATTCTAATCCAGGAAGACGTAATACATGGTCTTCTAAACTGATTTTAGAACTTTTATGATTTGAAATAACAAAGACGGTGTGTCCCAGTTCTTCTAACGCCTTTTTTAATGTGACAACACTGGAAACCACACCATTTATATCTGGTAAATAAGCATCCGTAAACAATCCAATTCGCATTCTTTCACTCCTTATATTGTTCTAAATCTATATTTGATATTCCTTTGCTCTTTTTTTCATAATAATTCTTTGCCAAAGCAAATGTGATTCCACCAATCAACAGGACAATATGATATGTAGAAAAACGCCATAAGATCATAACTGCACCCGTAACAGAACCCATCAACGATCCAAACAACAGTGTAAACACAACTTCTGTTCCACCACTGGCACCGGGGATCGGGATAAAACTATTAGCCATTGTAACAAAGCTGGAAAGTGCAATTACATCAATCATTTGTTCAGGTCTCAAAGGAATATTTAAAGCTTTCCCAATAAAAAATGGTAAAGAATATAACAAAGTTAAACGGATCACATTTACCAAAGAACATGTAAGAATACTCTTTTTATCTTTAGAGATATTGCGAATTTCCGTGGTAAAACTTGTCATTTGCAACGTCCAGGACTCCAATGTTTTTTCTGGATCTTTAATAAGTTTTATCTTTGCCAGGATCTTAACCAAAGTTCTTGAAAGACGGATGTATACCTTTGGAAACAAAGCCATAGTATATAGAGCCAGAATCACAATTGCATTAATTAGATATCCGACTAGAATAATCATAAACCAGCCAGACTGCGCACTATAATAAGAAAAGCGTAACAAGAACAATATGGTCACATAAATCATCATCGTTGTTTGATAAATGATAAAATCTGCCCATAACAAGCTTGCACCATCGCTGACCTTAATGCCTTGTTTTTTCATTATATATGCTTGGGCAAATTGTCCTCCTGTACTACTTGGTGTGATGCCAGAGAAAAATGTTCCCACAAACGATATAACAATACCATTAAACAAAGAGTACTGCTTATTGTATTTTCGTCCTAAAACCAGGTATACAAACCCCCATACTACCGTATACAAAACGCCCCACAGCAATATGATTACCAAAGACATCCAATTCATTTGTGAAATTGCGTCTAGAATTTCCTTATAATTATCTTTGAGCGCAAACCATAAAACCACTATTGTCAAAAGAAAAATTACAAGAAAGTTCAATAACATTTTTTGCTTTTTCATTTTTAACCTACATTTCTATTATTTACTCTTTTTCTTCAATAATTTATCCTGCTTTTCTTTATATGCATCTAAATAAAAGTCGATCCACATAGATAAAACATTTTCTTTCGAATAAAATTCACTTATTTTTTCACTTTCTTTAGCATAGGTTTCATATACAGATGAATCTTCTTTTAGTGTTTTTATACATTGAGCAAATCCATCATTGCTAATATCTTTCATATAATGATCAAACAATATATTCTTATAAAGATCCAAATCACGTAAAACAAGTGGAATATGAATGTTGACAGCTTCAAGAATCGTCATTGGAAACAACTCATTATAACTTGGCATAAACAATACATCAGACATATTATATATATCAATCATCTCTTCACGCGGTATGATTCCAATAAAATGTACATTATCGGGATGATTCTCCTGGATTTTCTTTAATTCCTCATATCCATCCGTAATACGACCAAAACTAAATCCTCCAGCCCATACAAATTGAACATCTGGACTCTTTTTCGCTACATCGACAAAATCAAGAACGCCTTTTCGAGTTTGTACCTGTCCGGCTCCTAACACGACAAAATCATCTTCTTTTAAGCCATACTTAGCACGAATTGCGACCCTTTCTTCATTGCTTTTTTTATAAAACTTATCTTTTGAAACATAATTAGGAATATAGTAAATCTTCTCTCTCTCTATTCCATATTGAACCAATTCATCGATAAAAATTGGATTAACAACAACTAAACGATCTGCAGCTTTATAAAAAGAAATAACATAGCTTTGGAAAGTTTTCATAAAAGGAGCAGGTATATTGATACTGCCATCTAATGTATCAGGCAAAAAATGACAATATACGATACATGCAGCTTTAGGATCTTGCATTTTTAAGAAATAAAATGGATCCAAAGTATGAAAATGCTGAATATCTGGTGTTTTGATCCAGTCATTGATTTCTACATCAAATAAATCGGAAGCTCCCTCTTTGATTAAATTTACTTGTTCAAGATAAGCACTTCCAACCCCTTGACCATCAATCTTGTCAGCACTTGAATACATAATAATTCTAATTTTTTCACGCATATAAATCCCATCTTTCGTCAATATTATATCAATATACTTATTTTATGTCCATGACAGGCAACCCATATAATATATTGTGCTTTAAAATGAAAATCTAAAAAGAAAAAGAGGAATAAGACTTTAATTTATTGTCATTTCCCCATTAATAAATGCTATTTTTAAATTTTCATCAAATTCTAAAGAGTATGAAATATTGGCTTCATTTTTTCAAAAGTGCAATATTGTGTAAATCCAATTGATCTTAACAATTCTTTTCCCTCTTGAATATAAGCTTCTAAATGCTCAGGTTTATGTGAATCAGAACCTATTGTTATAATATTTCCACCTAAATTATAATATAACGTTAAAATATCACGACATGGTGTAGAATCAGATAACCCATATCGTTTACTAGAGGTATTTAGTTCTATCCCTTTTCCATCGCTTATAACAATTTTAAGAATTTCAGTAATTTTATTCTTAATCTTTTCAAATGAATAAACACCATCATTATCATAACGTGTAATCAAATCCATATGAGCAAGTACACTGTAATTTTTATAAGATTTTACTAATTGTAACATTTCATCATAATACCCCTCATTGTATTCTTTTTGCGTTTTACCTCTTTGATAATCTTGATTCCAAAACTCTAAATCATTTACTTGGTGAATAGACAAAAGTACAAAATCTAAATCATATTGAGAAAATAGTTTTTCATACAGCTTAATTGTATGCATCTGCATACCAAATTCCAATCCTGTCTTTATTGTTATTTTGTTACCATATCTTTTTTCATTTGTTTGATAGTTTTCATGTATAGTGGATAATTGCAATTCGCACAAGGTTCTCCATTTCGGTACACAATTTCCTTTCCACTATCCCAATCCACCTTAATCCCATAATCGACATGTTCTGTAAAACAAATTTCATCTATCTTTTTTGAAATTGCATCTTGAACCACTTGTTCCATAGGGTAGATTGAATCATCACTAAATGCAGTATGTACATGATAATCAGCAAACATTCTTAAAACTTCCACTTTCTTAATGAACTTTTATCTATTCAATTTAAGATGTTTTTATTATCTTGCTTTGCATGAAAAATAAAAGAAATATTTTTTGAATTTGCTAAAAAAAGAAAAGAAAGCTTTGGTTCAAACATATTATCGATGTTTAAATTTTTCAAATAAGAAAATTTGATTGCATTTATTATATTTGAGTATTATTACTTATAAATATCACGAAGTTTATAAATCTAAAAGAAATCTTATCAAAAAAAACAACAAGATCTATCTTACATAGATCTTGTTGCCTAAAGAAAATTAGAGAAAGGGAATTTGATTATGAAGTGAGCCTCTATCCTCGGCTCGGCTATATAATACAAATAAATATTAAAATAATAATGGATTGAGTATGTGAATTTTTGTGATAATCATCTCAATTGTGTTAAATTAATCTTTTCCTTGAAAACGATCAATTTTAGCCAACAAACTTTTTTTACCATTTCTATGTGATAAAAAAGCAAGAATGGTAAATACACCAGAAATAATGGCACCAATCAAGGCAACCCATTTCACTACTGTACGAACCCCTTCACTAATATTTGGAAGCATAGGATCAATCATTCCTGACCAACCCCAAATACATAAGATGACGCAGGCTAAAAAGATAAGCGCACTATTTCTGATCATTCTTCCTAAACGTAATATCAATTCATTCTCTTTTTCGATGATCTTAGCTAATTCGTTTCTTTCTTTTTTTGACATGTGATTTTTTACCATACTCATACTATTTCCTCCTCTAAGTTAAAAAAGAAGCGAAGGCAAAGCCTTCGCCTAATAAACTAATACTTTTATTATCCGATTACGCCAACTACAGAACCAACGAATCCGATAACAACGAATAGTAACAATACTTTGATTGGAGTAATGTTCTTTTTAGCCATTAACCACCAAGCGAATAATACGAACAAGCAAGTTAATACGCCAGGGAAAGCACCATTCAATTTGTCAATCAACATTACTGGGTTACCTTCAGAGTCAGTAGCAATCTGAAGTGGAGTACTGATATTTACCCAAGAAGCAGCCATAGCACCTACGATAACCTGACCCATAACGATTACAGATTCACGGAAGGCTGTAGCTTTTTCACCAACCAACAATTCAACTGCAGATCCACCTAGTTCATAACCTTTCATATAAACGAAATATTGGAACCAAGTAGAAGTAACATTCCATACGACGATATAGAACAATGGTCCTAAAACAGATCCACCTTCTGCAAGTCCTAATGCGATACCTAACAAGATAGGAATATAAGTACCTACGATCAAAGAGTCACCGATACCTGCCAATGGACCCATCAAACCAGCACGGATACCATTGATCATTTCATCATCGATACCTTCAGCACCATTTGCACGAGCTTCTTCCAAACCTGCAGTGATACCAACAACGATAGCACCAATCTGAGGTTCAGTGTTAAAGAATGGATAGTAAGCAGTCATTTTTTCGCACTGTTCTTCATGTGTATCATACAATTCCTTGATAATAGGAAGCATTGACCACATGTATCCAAATGTCTGCATGTGCTCCTGAGAGAAGCAAGTCAGGTTACCATACCACCAACGCCAGAAAGAAGAATTTAATGTTTTTTTAGAAATCTTTTTCATAATTAAATATCCTCCTCATCATCATCGATAGCTGCGCCTCCACCAGACACACCAGAAAGTTTCATCATAGTCATATTAAAGTTAATTAACGCGAATACAGCACCAACTACTGTAGCAGCGATCAATGTTAATCTCATTGATTTTGCCAAAGCGAAACCTAATAAGAAGTAGATCAAATCTGTTGGTTTAGAAACTACTGATTTCAACAGAATTGCGATACCTACAGCTGGAAGTACTGCACCAACTGCCAACATAGCTTTTACATACCATACATCTGTATTCAACTGAGCGAACAAAGATTCTACTGCAGTTGATCCATAGTAGCAAAGTAATGTAACTGGCAAGAAAGAAAGTACAAAGTGTGAAATCAATGGATAAATAGCTGTAACTCTTCCTAAGCAATCTAAGTTACCTTTATCCAACTGAGCCCAACCAATGTGCTGCCAAATCAAGTTCATCATTGCTGTTCCGTAGAACAATGAGATACCGATTACACCAGTCATTGCTGAGATACTTGAAGCTAATGCATAAGCTTCGTCTCCACCAAAATCCATACCTGCTGTTTTAGCACCAACATATGCCAAAGGAATACCGATATAACTTACGGCACGCAAGTCAGATGCTACTGTACCACCAGGTGTAACAAGAGCGATCCACATAACCTGCATTGGGATACCAATTAAGATACATCCTTGAACGTCGCCTAAGATAAGACCAACGAATAATGATGCAACCAACGGACGGTTCAATGTGTAGTTACCGACAGTTGTTCCCAAACAAGCGATTGTAGAAGCTGCTGTACAACTCATGATACCAATCAAAATTGCTTGAAATAAACTCATAATTCATCTCTCTCCTTTTCTAAAAATTATTATGAATTTGTATATCTAGACCGGTTGCTTAGTAACCGAATTTAGATCTAAATTTGCTCCAGTCACCGATAGCAGTTTCTTTTAACAATGCGAAGTATACTTCATATCCTGCTTTTGTCATTGCTTCGCAAGCGTCGGCTTCTTCCTGAGTAATACTTTGGTTATTTCCTAATTTAGTTGCACCTGGGCGATCATTACATGGCCCAATAACAACACGTTTAACATCATTAGGAACAAAGCCATCATCTACTAAGATTTCCTTCATATCGATAGGGTTCTTAGTAATTAAGAAATATTTCTTGTTAGAATTTTTAACTGTCTCTGCTTTTTCTCTCCAGTGTTCTTTTGTCCAAACAAAGACTTTCTTATCTGTACTAGCTTTAAATGATTGAGCTAATACAGGAGTAGTTGCAGCTTTATCGTTTACCGCAACGATCCCGTCACAAGGGAATTCTTTAGACCATCTTGTAACGATCTGTCCATGGATGATTCTGTCATCCACACGAATGAAACTAATCATTTCTACGTCCTCCTTTTATTATCTGTTTATGCCTATACGCGATTGCGTTTTAGCCTATTATAAATCTTCGTCTTCGTCATCCGAAGCAACGACAAAGTCAGTCAATCCTGAACGTCCTTCGCTCAACAACGTATCCTTTAAATCTTGAACGTTGTCAAAATTATCTTTCATCAACACTGCAGTAATTGCTAAAGGCATGTTCATTCCGGCAATAATCAATGTGTTTGGCAGCATTCCTTTTTGATCTAATACATTTAATGCATTTGTAAATGGAGATCCGCTCAAGATATCTGCCAATAAGATAACCTGATCATCAGTTGTAAAATCCTTAACCAATTCTTCAAAATTTGCTGCAAACTCATCTGCACTCATATCTGATTTAAGACTTGTAGATAGAACATCTTCACGATCCCCTGTCATCATCTTAACAGCTGAATGCAAACCTGGTGCAAATTCACCATGACTTACCATTACAACGTATTTCATTATTTTTCCCTCCGTTTTATATTTTTTACTATACTATGAGTATAAACGAAATGTTATGACATTGCAAGCGCTTTTCACACAATATTCACATATTTTGGTTATTTTTTTTAAGTTGTTTAGCGCTTGCATCACATATTCTTCGCTTAAGGTAATTATAGGTTCTTATGAAACTGTTTTCAACTTGCAAATGTAACTGGATTTCGAATTACATTTGTCATTTTACACTTTCCAACAGAGCGTCCACTTGATCCTCAACACGACCGATAGCTGCTTCAATGTCATCTTCATTAATGCTCAATAATTTGATTTCTCCATCAATAAGTGCCATTGCCTGCTCATACCCATTAAATTCTTTGACTGGGATTGCATTTTCCATCATAGAATTAAAAAAACCTAAATCATAATCACTGCCCCCAGGTGTTTCATCTTGTAAAGAATCAATGATCATTTTTGTGTCTGTAATTGTATTTAGTACCGAAACCCCTTGTGAATATCTAAAAATATCTTTCTGTGTCTCTTCATTAAAGGAAAGTTCTTTTAAAAACTCCCAGGCAAGATCTTTGTATTTGGAATTCTTTGACATTCCAATTAAAAGTGTGTCTAACTGTGATACATTGCTTCCATCCGGTCCTGCAGGCATTGGAATACAATCCCATTCAAAACTGGAATATTTTTTTACACTCCAAGGATAAGGTTTATACGCACGATATTCGCTAAAACTCATCGGACAAAATACGACCTGGCCTTTATCAAACATCTCACTTGTCACGCTCTGCCCTCGATTTAATTTTTCTAATCTTCTCATAAATTCGATTGCATCATATACTCTATCATTCTCCAATAAAGCATTGGACCCTTCGTCATTAAATATTTTTGCCCCATTGGAAAAAATAGCATTTTGCCAAGTATAACCAAATTGTCCAAATTGATCCAGTATCCCATCTTCATTTGTATCTTGGGTCATTCTGGCACATATCTCATAAAAATCTTCCCACGTCCAGTCTTGTTTAGGCACTTCAATACCTTCACTCTCCAACAAAGTCCGATTCACATACATCAGTGTAGGAACACTCTCGTAAGGAAGAGCATATTGAACATGATTCACTTGTCCGGATTGATAAGAACTAAAGAAATATACTGATTCATCAAAATCTGGATCATTTTCGATAAAACTACTCAGATTTTCTAAGATTCCTACATCTGCGAAAGTTGCCAGATCATTAGAAAGCACCATAAAGACATCACACACATCTCCCGAAAGGGCTTGTTGTGACAACCATTCTGAATAATCTTCTTTGCGAATCCCAGAAATATACTCTATCTGAACATTGACATGCTCCTTTTCAAACCGTTCAATTGCATTATCCACAATTTTTAAAGCATCTGGGCTTGGAACATCCCAATTGCTTCCTGTAATGACACCTATTTTTAATGTTTTATTCGAATTCACGTAAAACAAGGATAAGATCAGGCAAAGTATTATCAAGGCAAAAATAGTTCGTATCTGCCATCTTCTCATCATTTTCGTCCTTTCTTCAAATACCAAATCGCCAGCTGAGTGCGATCACGAAGACCTAGCTTATCTAGAATTACGCTTAAATAATTACGTATCGTACCTTCGCTAAACTGCAGCAAAGAAGCTATTTCCTTGTTGGATAATCCGTGCCCAATTTGTTCAATGATCTTCCATTCGTTCTCGCTTAAATCTGGCAATCCATCTTTATCCCATAACAGATGTTCTGGATTATTGGCCATTTGTGAAAAGAAAGAAGTCAATTTTTTAGCTACATTTGGATTAAAGATGGCTCCTCCATTCAATACCGAGCGAATGGATTTGGACAATTCATCAAAAGAACATCCTTTTAACAGATATCCGCTTGCTCCATTTTTGATCGCATCGTAAATGTATTCATCATCATCAAATGTCGTCAGTATAATAACACTGATTTCCGGATACTTTTGTTTGATAATTCGCGTACATTCCACTCCATCCATCTGTGGCATACGCACATCCATCAATACTACATCAGGTTTATTGGCTTCAATACTTTCGAGGGCATCCTTGCCATTTCCCACAACATCAATTACATCAAAATCTTTATCTGTATCTAAAATAATTCTTAAACTCTCCCGAATCAATTGCTGATCATCCGCTATCAATATTTTAGTCATCTTATTCTCCCTGCCGTATTGGAATTTCGGCAATTATTGTAAATCCGTTTTGTCCATAGAATCGAATATCCCCATGCAATAAATCGATCCTATCCTGCATATGGTTTAGTCCAAATCCTTTTTTTATATCTTTACAGCCTTTTCCATTATCCTCAATGATCAAAATTAAAGTGTTCCCTTCTTTAGCAATAGTAACATAGATTATACTCGCATGACCGTGTCTTACGGCATTTGTGATTCCTTCCTGAACGATTCGATACACTACTTCCTGTTCATCCTGCTCTAATTCCAATGAAGGAATATGGCACATATATCGAATCGAAACATCCGTCATTTTCTGAAAATCAAACATTAAAATATCCAAAGCCTCTTTTAAGGTATAGCGTTCCAATGCGTCAGGCTTTAACTTATCCACTGAACGTCTGACATCATCCAACCCTCTTCTGGCATTTTCACTCAATAATTTTAACTGCTGCTTTGCCATATCACGATCCTTATCCAAAATAACCTGGCAAGCTTCCAGACCTACTGAAATTCCTGTCAAAGTGTGACCCAGTGTATCATGAATTTCTCTTGCCAAACGATTCCTTTCTTTTGTTTCACCCATTTTTTCGCTGATATCCGCATAATCCCGTAACTGCTTATTGGCCTCTTGTAGTTGCTTATTCAAACTGATAAATCGTTGATTTTCTTCAATCTTATCTTGTACCAGAAAAAACAGATATAGCATAAATGCCACAATATTTAAACTAACCAAAGTATTCTTGGTCCCTAAAAGAACAGCTATCGTCTGCGATGAATAAATAGAAGTAAAATTTTCAAAACTCGCAACAGAATAAAAAGGTGAAATAAAATCACGAATTGCACCCATATACAACACAAACAATACAACCAATATCAAAATACGATACTTATTACTTGGCGTATATGTCATCGCATCTGCCATCACTAATAATAAGATCACATTGCTGGTAAAGTATGTATTTTTTATGATCAATAAACAAAGACAAATTTCAAAAGCATAGTAAATAATGATTTCTTTCCCATTTAACTTACGCATTCGCGGAATTATCATGATAAAGAGCAACACAAAGAAACAAATCATAGAAAAGATAAAATTAGTCAATCCATCTCCGGGAAGATAATCCAACATATCCATAAAACTTCTTGCCCTCGCTATATCTATGATTCTTTGAATTGAGATCGTAACGATTGCCCCTATAAAAAAGATCAAAGCATAATTTAATATGCACATCAACAGATAGATATAATCTAACCGATTTTTTAAAAACACCTTCATCACTGCCACCCCTCCAGTGAATAATCTTGAATATTGTCTTGGGTAATGATCGTCACCGCTTCAACTACATTCTTTTGAATCTTTTTACCATTAAAATAATCAAGAATCGCCTGCCCTGCTTTTTTACCCATCGTTTCTGGAGACTGTGCAACTGTTGCCTGCATGCGTCCTTCGTTGATCAACCTTTTGGCTTCCGGTGTTCCATCCACACCATAAACCAGCACATCTTGCAGCTTATTTTGCGATTCCAATGCCGCAAGAGCTCCCAGAGCACTTGGATCGTTCAAGGCCATTACTACATCAATATTTTCATTTTCCTGTAAGTATTCTTCCATCAAAGGCATCGCCACTTCCAGTTGCCCTTGACATTCGATTCGTTTGATAATTTGGTAATTCGCATTCCCTTCAATCGTGTCAACAAACCCCTGAATACGCAAACAAGCCGAATTGGCTGTATTATGTTCAAGTAACACGATATTCGCTTTATCTTGACGTTGCATCATGTCTTTTGCACACTGCACACCTGCATCATAATTATCTGAAACAATGTTATATGTCACAAGATCTTCATCTATTACTTCTGTATCCACAGTAAATATAGGAATATCGGCTTTATATGCTTTATTTAACACAGTTCTTAATCCTTTATAATCAACTGGATTGACCACGATCGCATCAACTTTCTGATCAATTAGATATTCAATTTGTTCTCTTTGCGTCTTTAGGTCCAACACAGGATCTAAAGACATCAACGTATATCCTTCTGTCGAAAGAATATTTTGTAACTGTTCATCAATAATCTCAAAAAACGGATTGTTTAATGTCATATATGTGGCACCAATCTTTTTAGATTGCCGAATTGACATAATTGGGACCTTTTGTGTATAGGCATCGATTGCAAAATACCCCGCAATAAAAAGGGCACTTACAACTATAAATGTGATAACGATACGAAAAACACTCTTTTTATTCATACATGGGCCCCTTTCTAAAAAATGCCGCAACTTGCGACATCTATCTCATTAAAAATTGAATAAAATAAATTAAGATCACTGCTGCAATAGGGATGATAAAAATCATCGCATAACCGCGAACAAACTTTGTTTCCAAGGCTTTAAAACCTGCATCATCATAGTAAAATTTTCCATCCTCTGTTTGTCCTACAACACCTTCTTCTACCAGATTGGCAATTGTATAACTCAACGTAGTTGTTGTAAGTTTTAAATCTTTGAATGCATCAACCGGAAGTGCTGTTTCCTTATTTACCGCATTCTTTTTCTTTAATACTTCCAAGACCATTGAAGCTGCCGTAGCCTTTGCTCCCTTTTTTCTTTTTCTTGACATATTATCGACTCTCTCTTTCTTTCCTTATTGCCTCTGCTACGTTGGAAACTTCCCATTGAGCATGTTTTCGTATCGCATCAGATGCATGTCGCATTACATATGTACATTCTAACATATCAAATAGAGGAATATCATTCGATCCATCCCCTATAAATATAATCTCTTTTAAATTTAGATTTTGATGATCGATCAATTTTGTCATCGCATGTGCTTTATTGGTTGCCTTTCGAGTAATCTCAATATAATCTTTTGAAGTAGTCATCACTTCCACATTTGTGAATTTCTCTTGAAATTCGGGAAGCAAACGCTGTACATTCTCTAGGCTCTTAGCCGCAATACTAATTTTTGCCAATCCTTCTGTTCGGCTTTTCAAGTATGTTTTCAAAGATTCTTCTCGAACCCACCCAAGATAAGCAAATTCTTTCTGTATACGTTTTGGATCATCCTCTCGAAGAAAATAATTTGAACCATCCTCTGCTGTAA
Organism: Faecalitalea cylindroides; assembly: GCF_028321995.1. NCBI lineage: Bacteria > Bacillati > Bacillota > Erysipelotrichia > Erysipelotrichales > Erysipelotrichaceae > Faecalitalea > Faecalitalea cylindroides. Next base: position 41,996 of record NZ_JAQLXG010000004.1, on the reverse strand, counting down.
AAAAAGGATCTATTGTATCGAGATACGTCTCTAGTTCTTTTAATATATTTTTAGCAACAGATAAATCAATTAAAGACGCATCAATCCGATGGTCTTTCCAAAACGTCATTGCTCCATTGCACGTGATCAAACAATCCGGAACAATCTCATAACGATTTAAAAGATTCATACAGAAAACCCGATCTCGTCCTGTTACCAAGCCAAATAAATATCCTTGTTTTTGCCAATTTTTTATTTCCTGCACATCATCTGAAGAAATCATTGCGCTTTCTTCATGAATCAAAGTCCCATCCAGATCTGACAAAAATAAAGGAATCATTTTCTTTTTCCTTTCTTTTGTTTTTTCCATTCATCATAAGCATCGTTGATATAAACGCCCATTTTTTTAGAAACTTCCAATTTTTCCTTATCATTCATTAAAATACGAATGTTTTGAACAATGCCACTGCGAACCTCAAAATTAGCCATCATACGAAAACGATAAATTTTCCCAATGTAATAAATTCCTTCATCAATCAAATACACTCTTTTTCGAACATAGGTTTCTAAGGCAAGGCCAACAAAAATAACCGCAATTGCTAGATAAGCTAAGCGGAAATAGAATACCTGTTCTGTTTCCAATTGCCCTGTAACAAAGATCATCACAAAGGCAAAAACAGCCAAGACACTTGTACCAATCCACCAAATCGGATTATCTGTGAACAGTTTAGCATCTTTATGTGTGTTTAAAAAATTTGGTAAATTTTTTTTATATTCCGTATAAAGCTTAATACTTTTAAACGTCGTATACCCAACATATCCTAATATTAATACCGCAACCGCAATCTGCACAACTATATTATCAAACACGAATATCCCTCTTTCTAATTTAATGGCATTATTATAACACCAACTAAGACTTGTTCCAAACACATTTCGTGATACAATATCTAAAAAAAAGCAGGAGAAAATGGGATGGAAACAGTTCAAAACAATAACGATTTAATGAAACGCTTAAACAGTAGTTCACAATATCTTCAATCCAATGACATGCGCGTCACAGAAGTTAGGGAAGGATATGCAAAAGTGGAAATGATCATTGATGAACAAATCTTGAACGTTCATGGTTTTGTTCATGGTGGAGCTCTATTCTCGCTGGCGGATACAGTAGCCGGTGCAGCTTCTTTTGCAACAGGTAGAGATAGTGTAACTCTTACCGGAACGATCAACTATATCAAACCTGGAACAGGAGGAAAACTCATCGGTATCGCGCAAGAGATTTCGCGAGGTAGAACAACAGGCGTTTATGAAGTATTTATCTTTAATGACAAGAACACACTTTTATCAAGAGCAACATTTACGATGTTCTTCTTAGATTCAGATAAATACAAAGCAAAAAAGGACAAAGAAACAAAAAAATAAATCCTGGTCATTCATTTGATCAGGATTCTTTTTCTGAATAATCTTCTTTATCCAAAGCCATATAAATCAATGTGATCGAGATTCCAATAACTGCCAAACCAATTGTTGTAAGATTTGGTAAAGCCGCTAGTACAAAACCTAACGCTAAGAACAACCATGTTTTCTTTGAAGCTAATACATTGATTACGATCGCAAAGCCTAACGCTGGAATCAAACCACTTCCTACACTTAATCCTTCTAACAACCATTGCGGCATAGCCTCAAAAAGAACTACATAAAGATGAGAAGGAATCACCAGCAAAATTGCTGCCGGGATAGCAACACGTAGTCCCTGCATACAAATGCCTGCCATTTGAAGTCTTTCAATCTTGCCAAAATCAGCCGTTTCGCTGGCAACATCCATTTTATGGACAAGTCCTATAGCTTTTGTTCGACATATCTTTGTTAAAGATAACCCTATTACGGACAGAGGAATTGCAATCGCAATAGAAGCTGAGATTACATATTCACCAGCAACACTTCCATTCAATCCCTGTACCATAAAAATTGAAGATGCCACCGAAGCTAAAGTAACATCTGGTGCAACACTGGCTCCTACATTGGCCCAACCTAAAGCCATCATCTGTAAAAATCCCCCTAAAATGAGTCCTTCTTGCAAATGATTGGTTACCAATCCAATCAAAGTACATGCCACCAAAGGCTGATGAAATTGAAACTCATCAAGGATCCCTTCGATTCCTGCTATAAATGAAATTACAATAATTAACGCAAACGATATTATCGACATCAAATACACCTTCTTAACTTTAACTGAATAATATCATTGAAAACATAACGTTTCAAACGATTTAAAGATATTTATGTCTCCATGCATAATATTCCTCATCTTTTTGCAAAGATATTCCTTCACCTAATGAATTCTCCCAGATCATGAATGTGTTATTTTCAAACATCTCCATAAAATCATCTTCTTTGATTTTCGTATGCCAATTCTCATTCATTAAAAAGTATGCACTTCCCTTAATGCATACAGCTGTTTTATTTTCAACAATGACTAATACATAGCCTGCTTTCAATAAATTATTTGCCTCTATGATCGATGTTATTTTTTTCTTCATATAATCTATTATAAGAAAAGTCAGATTAAAAATAAAACCTTTCCTAAAAAAAACTCGCCGAAGCGAGATTTTTTAATTATTCGTAATGATCTTTTAATTCCTGGAAGTAAGCACGAGCATGTGCACATACTGGACATTCTTCTGGTGCCTGAGCTCCTACATGAATGTGTCCACAGTTCAAGCAGATCCAAACTGTATCTTCACCTTTGTTGAAGAAAGTATTTTCTTCAATTTCTTTTAACATTGCCTTATAACGAGCTTCATGATGCTTTTCGATAGCGGCTACACCTTCCATTTTTTCTGCAATATCGATAAATCCTTCTTCACGGGCATCTTTTGCCATTTCTACATACATATCTGTCCATTCATAGTTTTCACCGGCAGCAGCATCTTTTAAGTTTTCTGTTGTTGTTGGAACTTTACCTCCATGTAAAGCTTTAAACCATAATTTTGCATGTTCTTTTTCATTTTTTGAAGTTTCTTCAAAGATGTTCTGGATTTTTACATACCCGTCTTTTTTTGCCTGAGAAGCATAATATTGGTATTTAACACAAGCTTGACTTTCCCCTGCAAATGCATTTAATAAATTCTGTTCTGTTTTTGATCCTTTTAGTTCCATGTTAACGAACCTCCTAACACTTACATTGTACAACTATTTACTATAACACTCAAGTAAAACAACCATTAAAATTAAGAATCATTATTAGTTATTTCCTTTATTTTAAGTAAAAAAACAAAAATATCTTAAAATTATTGAAGTTTATCTAAAAAGTGTGTCCTTAAATAGTCTCCGACACCATCTTCATTATTTGATTTAAGCGTAATATCATCTGCAACTGCCTTGGTATCATCACTTCCATTGATCATACATACGCCCAAGCCACTTACCTCAAGCATCTCATTATCATTGGTCGTATCCCCAAAGGCAGCCACATTTTCCAATTCAAAATCATTCATCTCACAAATCTTTTTAAGCGCATACGATTTATTAATACGTTTATCCGCAAATTCCATTAATGTAGTCTGTGTTTTAAATCCATTGTAATTTTCATTAGGATGAGCTTCAACATAGGCTTCTATTTCAGGCATGATATCCTCAGTGACCCTAAACATGATCTTTGCGTTTTCCTCCTGATAAAAATCGGCATCTGATTTAGCAACAACAATCTCCTTGTCACTTGTATGAGCTGATTTGATCATCATATCGTCGATTCCTTTGGCAAGTAATTTATCATGGTAATAGATAAAATAATTTGATTTAAAAGGTCGCATAAATTCAATAATTTCCTTGATCCATTCTTTCTTTAACTTGAAATAGCTATATTCCTTTTGATGAATATTATCCCATAACTCAGATCCATTCATCCCAATCACAAAATCAAATTCAAAACTTAATCCCCATATTTTAGCATATCTTTGTAGTTCATCTAAAGGTCTACCTGAGGCAATTCCAAAATAAACTCCATTTTCATGTAATTTCTCTATCGTTTCTCTTGTCGTAGGCATAAGATTCCTTTTTGAATCAACCAACGTACTATCAATATCACAAATAACTAATTTTAAATCCTTCATAAACTGATCTCCTGTCTTGATTAAAGAAAGTATAACATAACTAAAATCAACTCTTAAGTTTTTGAATTAGACTTTAAAAAATTTATAGTTTTGTCTAATTTATAAGCAATTAACACAGAAGAATCCAAATTTTCATCATGCATGCATACACTGTTGATATGCATATTTTCATATGTCTGATAATAATAAATTCCTTTTGTAGCGTTCATACATGCCGAGTAGACAGTGTAATCTTCTCTATTTTCTTTTGTGATAACAGAACCTTTGATCATAGACACCTGGTTCAATACTCTAAAATATTGTTGAACATTTACTTCTTCTGTTCCAGATGATGTCATATTCTCTTTTAAAAATACAGTCTTTACAAACCTTGAAGGACTTGATGCATCTCCTGGCAAACCTAAAGCTCCCATTCCATTGGCAAATGGTTCTAGATCCAAACGTTTGCTGAAACGATTCTCTGGATACTTTGGAGTCAAATTCAAATAATTCATCATATTTGAAAGATGATATGGAAATGGCGGATTATTAGTCAAAGTTCCAAAAATATTATCATAGATCATCAAACCATCTTTTGTTGACTCAACCACAAAACAATCATCTTTATCCGCAATGATCCAATGTAAAGGTGATAATGGCAAGTTAGGAGCAAAATCTTCGTCAATTATATTCATCTTTTCAAAATAACTTCTTGCCTCCTTGGCAGTCACACAATTCGATAGGATCCACGGAATAATTTCAAAAGGAGCAATGTTATCTTTGCCATCCATTAAATCAAAGTATTTGGCATTTCCTTTAAACTCCAAACCACATATTCCCAAACCATGTTCATTGATCGCCTCGGCATACAAAGGATATCCTTCGACAATTGTTGCCATTCCAATCATTGCAGAATGTTTCTCTATTGTTGGTTCATGTCTAAATTGAAATCTATATTCACGTGGCGTTATGACTACTTCTTCACCAAAGCCACAATCTAGATCTAAATTCCTTCCTAAATAAAAATCGTTGTTATAATACGTAAAACTGGTACACATATAGATACCTCCTTATAGAGCCATCATATCACTATTCCCTATTGAATGACACATATATGCATAAAGATATCAGAATCTTTATAATGATCACCCTCATTGTTTTGCATTCTTATAAAATATAAAAAAATAATTATTTTATTTCATTTTTTTTGTCATTTTGGACATTTCCGGTGTGATAGATAAGTGAGAGAGTATTGAAAAAACGTAAATGCATGGTTCAATGACAATCCTGTTCTCTCATGATATATTGGAGGTGTGAAAAAATGATACAAAAAGAAAACAGCTATGGTACGTTTGATCAGGAAATCAATGCCTTCTTCAAGGATGCACATCACTTTGCCTCTTTGATCAATACCTGTCTCTATCAGGGACAGGAGATCGTCAAACCAGAAAATCTGATGCTGGTGGATCCAAAGATACAGGCCTATACAAGAGATGTGCTGATGTTGTGGAATGGAAGATATGGTTCCTATTATCTGGGCATCGAAAATCAACTGATCGAGAACTATCCTATGCCATACCGTATCCTGCAGTATGACTGCCTGGTGTATAAGGATCAGATGGATATACTTGAAAAGGAACACAGGAAAAAGAAGGATCTAAGAAGCAGCGAGGAGTTTCTATCCGGGATCAAGGCAAGTGATAGATTGATCCCATGCATCACCATCGTGATCTATTATGGAACAAGACCATGGCAGACCAATTTCAGCATGAAAGATATGTTCGATGTGAAAGATGTAGAACACTTGAACGAATACAAGATGAATTTACTTGAAGTGCATAGTGATACACATCAATACAAGGACAAGGAATTGGATCTGGTCTTTTCCATCACAAGAGACATATTGAATGCCAATTTTAATACGATAAGGAATAAATATAAACAAGGCATACCCAAGCAGGTAGCACTGGTTATTGCCAGCATGGCAAAAGATGAAGAACTGTATCAACAGATCAAGGAAGAAGAAAAGGAGGTTATTGTAATGTGTGAATCATTAGACAGAATGAGAGAGGAAGCAAGAGCAGAGGGCATGATCTTAGGCAGAAGAGATGGATTAATCCAAGGTAAAACCGAAGGTATACAAATTGGAAAAGAAGATGGTATTTTAATGATTTTAAAAAACTTATTAAAGAAAGGAATATCGGATTCTTATATCTTAGAGATAACCGGTGTTTCTTCTGAACTATTGATAAAAGCTAAACAAGGATTAAATTAAAATCATAAAAAAATTCCAACATAGATAAGGATGGCTTGTTGTTAAAATAAGTCATCTTTATTGTTTACGCTTGATGAAAATAGGATAACTTTAACTTACAAATTCATTTGAATTTAGACTTTTTAAAGCCACATCACGATAGTTTATTCATAAAAAGCTAAAAATTCTGCACCTATATAAATAGAAAGAAATCCAGACAACTATATAGTTATCTGGATCATTTCTAAAAGTAATATTCTACTTCTTCTAGATTTTAACTTGTTTAACACTTCACATATTTTTTAGCAATTAACTGACAGCGCCTAATTTATTTTCAAATTCAAAAAAAAGGAAGAATTATTCTTCCAAAGCTTTTAAGAATCGGTTAATATACTCACTTCCATCTTTTTCTAAACCATATGAACCCATTTCAATACTAGGTTTCTTTTCACCATGAAAATCACTTCCACATGTTATCAACAAATTATGTTTTTTCGCAAATTCTTCATAATATTCAATGTGTTCTGGCGCATGATAATTGCTGAAAACCTCTACTCCATCGATGCCTGCGTCAAGAGCTTTTTGTAACAAATCTTTCTTATGATAAAAAGTTTTAAAAGGATGTGCAACTACGGCAATTCCTCCAGCTTCATGAATTTTTTTGACAGAATCTTCAAAGCTAGGATTCTCAACATAAACATACAAATCGCTGCCGGCCTGGCATTTATCCCAGAAAAAGTTTACTGGAGCAGGATCACTTCTTTTTCCTCCAGGAATATAATCTTTGAAATCTTCAATACCCTGATAACGAGGATCATTAAAAATTCTCGTCCACATCAAAAACCACGGATTCTTACCACAACTTGCCTCAATCAACTCATCAGCGTCCAATTCGATTCCGTATTTATTTTGGATCTTTTCAACACGTAGATAAAACGCATCATACATTAACTTATTCAATCGATCTGCTAAATTCACAAAATATGAGTTTTCAATATCAATTCCATACCCTAACAAATGAACATCATTTCCCTCCAAAATTGTTGAACACTCAATACCTGGAATCACTCGAATCCCTTTTTCTTTTCCAAGTTCAGTGATTTCTTTAACACCTTTTACAGCATCATGGTCTGTTAAGGAAATAATCTTTAAACCTTTTTTATCCGCAATGTCAATCAATTCTTTTGGTGAGAACTGACCGTCCCCGCTATACATAGAATGCATATGTAAATCAAATGAATTCATATCTTATTCCTCCACTATCGTTTATTTTAGTCTTTGAAAAAACGTTAGTAAAGAAAAGAAAAAACATTTTAAACAAAAAGCCTGTTATACAGCCATGAGGGAACCCGATGGTCAATCAGCTTATCACCAAACCTTGATCATGGATTTTTAAATTCGTTAAATAAATATGGAGGGTAAAGATTCAAATAACCAAATTAATATTTATCTAGCATGTAACTCAACAAACAATGACAAAACACATTCATTCAAAGTAAGGAATCGAACCTTAAACCACATAATTATCAATTATGTGCTCTACCATTGAGCTACTTTGAATCGCTTTTAAACTCCCCTTTACGGGAAAAGCTGAGTTCACGTTTTCGTATAACAGGCGCGACACTTAGTGGATTTCAATAAAGGTTGTCGCATTAGAGATTTTGATCTTAGTCTCTAATTCACTCAACAAGGTTGTATGCTTATCTTTTAGAGATTCAATCTCGTCTAAAACATTTAAAGGATCAATCAACTCGACCGTGTTTTCGCTAATATAAGCATCAACAACACTTAATGGTTTATCATCTTTATATTTCCCATCTTTTCCTAAAATGGAAAGTCGCATTTTCTCGGCATCTTCTTCCAACCGTCGATTTCTTAGATCTTTCAACTCAAGGACTTCATAATAATTTTCTTCCATTTTATTTCGAAGTATGGTTTCAAAATCCATAGCATTTAATTCTCGTAAACGATTACGCATAGATAAAGCAACCGCAACAGAATAAGTACCAAATGACGTTTCAATATATGTATTGGCATTTGAAGTAATGATAGCTTCATCAATCTTTTGATATCGTTTGATCAAATCCTGAATCTGTTGATAACTTGTCTTAACTTTCTTACAAAATTCTTCTTTGGTAATTACTTGTTGAATCACTTTTTCTTCATTTCGTTTCTTACCATCCACAAAATCAATTCTTTCTATTTTAGAATTAATTTTTTTCACCAATAAATCCCGCTCATCCAAAGCTTGTGTAATTAAAAGTTTGTTTTCCATTCTGCTATTCTCCTCATAAGCCTCGATTCATATTTTCCAATACGATCTGTTCCTTATTTCCTACAAGAAGAGAATCCATATTAACACGTAACAAGGCGCACAAAGAATACAAAATATCTATAGACGGAATACTTTCCCCACGCATCCATTTATAAACCGTTTGCACACAGCATAATGAAAGTTTGTCTTGAATATCTGTTGGTTTCAGTCCACGAACTTTCATTAAGTTTCGAATTCTTTTTCCTGTTTCGATCTTATCGACCCTTGGGTACATGCAAATTCATCTCCTTCTTTAAACAAATCGATCCGCGGTATTTTTGATTTGTTTTATGCTTTCATTATATGTTAAAAGAAAGTACTTGTCATTTAACTATAAAGCTAAAAAAAGACGTAAAAAAAGCTTTTTTGTCACGTTTCATCACGATATACAAAAAAGCGATATATACTTCACTTTTATCATACAATTCTATACGATTTAAATTTCAATTGTTTTCCCTGTTGTCAAAAAATCAATACGATCTTTTAGATATTTTTTTAATAAATCATACGATACATTCCCCGTACAATGACCTGTAAGAACATATTGTATATTCTTCTCGATAAAGATACATAAATTTTGAATCTGTTCCTCAGTAAAACTTGATGTTTCAATATGGTTTTTAGTGGATTTCATATGCAGACCACCAACATATGCATAAACTGGCTTGTTCAATCTTTTCTTTATATTGTCTACAATCGATTCCAGTCCCGCATGAGAACAACTGTTACAAATCACAAGTCCCTTTGGGGTATCAAATACTAAGCTCAATTCATGATTAAAATTATCTGGCTGAAGTACGTCATCTACTTTTTTATATAATTTTTTCTGCACACCTATTTCTTTTGTGTTTGATACATCATCAAGTATCAAATATATTTTTTCATCAATTTTTGTATCCTTTGAAATAGTATTAAAACGATTTTTCATTTGTTTTAGTTTCGAACTTAAACCAATATAATGAACACTTCCACCTGAACCTGAATAATAATCATCAAAAATATTTTTAGCCCCATAAACCACTTTATCTTTATATTGATTTAGAAATACCATAAAGCCATCTCCGTGATCATAATGCCCATGCGAAAGAACTGCTTTATCAACACGACCTAAATCTATACTCAAAGCATGAGCATTTTTAAAAAAGCTATCACTCGGACCAGCATCCAGTAAATACTTTTTATCATTAAATTCAATATATAAGCTTAGCCCATGTTCAATTTTGAATTCGCTGGGTCCTGTATTTTCCACCAATACTGTAATTCTCATATTATGCCTTCTTCTTTAAATAAGCATCTACCTTATCCTTTTTACAAATGTCTATAAACGGGCATCGATAACATTCAGGATTTCTTGAATGACAGAGATATCGCCCAAAAAAGATAAATTCATGATGTCCTCGATTCCACCGATCTCGATCGATCTTTCTTTTTAATTTTTCTTCCACTTTTTCAACTGAATCGTATGGCTTGGCAAGACCTAGACGTTTACTGATACGATCCACGTGCGTATCGACCGCAAAACTTGGAATATCAAAGGCCACACTGCGGACTACATTCGCCGTCTTTCTTCCTACTCCTGCCAAAGACATCAAATCTTTGTAAGAGCTAGGGACCTCTCCATGAAATTTTTCTTCTAGATCTTGAGAAAGTTTAAGAATAGAACGTGCTTTATTGCGATATAAACCAATTCGTCGAATATAAGACTCAATATCACTTAAAGATGCTTGAGCCATCGCTTTTGAAGTTGGATATGCCGCAAATAGAGCAGGGGTTACTTTATTAACGGATTCATCTGTGGTCTGTGCACTTAATACAACCGCAACCAAAAGCTGAAAAGGTGTTTCGTGCTTTAATTCACACTCTGCATTTGGATATAGTTTTTCCATTTCATCCAAGATTTCATTCGCATTCATCGTTTACCATTCTCCACATCTTCCACACTTAATCCCTTATCCGTCCATGAAATCAAGATTCTTTCAATATAGTTAAGATCTCGCTTATCATAAGAAGCTGCCTCATTCAAAGCCACGATAACCATTCGTTCACTATAAATTGATGCCAAATTTAAGATCCTATCCATTTCCGAAGGACTTAAAGAACGTTTAAATTCATCTTCAAATTCTTCCAATAAAGATTTCGCATAATTCACTTCAGATGTATTTTCTAATGCATAAACTCCACTGATGTCAAAAACCATATTTCCATCTTTAAAATCTAAATTTAAATATCCTTTTTCTGCTAAAGCATTAAAGATATCTTCCACTTCTTCTTCATTGATTTTTAGTTTTGTTGCCAATAACTCATGATGAATATTGACATGAATCGTATTAAAGTGATCGATTAACAACAACACTAAAGCTTCCTTAGCATCTAAATGAAGTGTTTCTAAATGTTCTAGAAGCCATACTTTTCGATCCAAATACGGTGCATCCCAAGAAATCTTTTCCATATTTTATACCTCTCGCTGATAAACTCGTTCCAATGTATCATAGTCTAAAAGAATTATCTTATTGCTGCCACGAATTTCATAAACTGGATTATCATAACCATATCCAAGCTCAATCGTATCACATTCGATTCCATAATCTGTAGAAGCCTTTTCTTTAGCAGCTTCATAATCCAATGTTGCAATTTCTCTAGTAGTAATAACTTCGCAATTCTCGTCAAACCAATATAACGTTGTCTCTGTATATCCCTGATAAGTTGTATAGTCAAATTGATGTACAGTTAATCCTGTAATTCCTTTATTTTCTTCTGTAATCTGATCAAGATCATTTTGAAGCGTAACTTCATGAACACGACTAGGTCCACTTATAAATAAAGACCATAAAATCGCGATGATCAAAATCAAAACGATCCACAAAACTACAGTTAATCTTTTTCCGTAAAACTTATTTTTCATGAATTTGCCTCTCTATGCGTCTAATTATATCATAGAGCGAACAAGATAAAAGAAATTTGAATTTTAAAATCATTTACATGTTTAAATTGATTCAAGTCTCCATTCATAATATGATTAAAGTAGAAATATACAACATAGATATATAAACAGGAGGTGAGTTTTATGATAAAAACTATCTCTCTATGGGTCAAAAATGACTCAAAATGGAACATACTTTTATTTATTTTTGCCTTATGGATTCTCTATGTCTTTTCAGTCTCTGGAGATGCCACAAATCCGATGAATAATGGATATGGATTCCTTATTTTTTCTCTTTTTGCCATAACATGGATAAACATTCTACCACTTTGTACTCCTACAAAGAACAAATCAACGATTCAAATACTCGAAGAAACAAATAATATTCCAATAACCTTGCTAATGCTTTTCCTATTTAAGACCTTCATTCTCTACATTGTTCTTCTTTTCATTTGGATACTACATAGTATATTTAATCACACACCTGTGATGATATTGCCTGCCAGTCTTATGTATTGGTTATCCAGTTCACTCTCTATCTTACTCTATAGTTTCTGCTTGTTCTTACGCTTTTCAAAAAGTGAATATTGGAGAAGACAGGCATATTTTCCTGCCATTATTTTGTTTACATTAACACCTTTTATTACACGATACACTCCATTTAACTATCAAGTTTTTTATGATCTTTTCAAAGAATATACAATATGGATCTTACTTTTATTCTTTCTTTTTTACATAATAGGATATCTTTGGATAAAAAGAATTATCCGAAAATATTTTAAAGAGCTATAAACAAAAAAGTTTACAGCTCTTTTTAATTAAAGTACTTTGTTAGAATTAACTTCTGACAAAACGTTTGATAACACAAACGATAATCCATACAAAAAAGATCTACTAATTAATCATTAGTAGACCAAATAGGTGTTTCATCACCTCTTCGGATCAAAATTGCTTTCTGAAACTCTGTTTGGTTTAAGAATCTCAAAATATCCAGTATTTCTTCTTCTGTACATCCAACAAGCAGTTTAACTTCACAATCTTTTTTCAAGATATCTGCAGAAACCGCAATCGCATCAACAGTATGTGTTGGAATAGATCCCTTAAAAAGATCAATTGGATCTTGATCAGATCCTGCTGTTGTATCAGACAAGAATCCATAATCAACTGGATATACTAAATTTGAATATTTGAAATGTGTCGAGCCTTTCGGTCTGTCGATCGTGCAATCACTTGAAAACATCAGCGTATCTAGTTTCTGCCAAAAAAACGCATTGTTTTCTAATTCTTTCATAGAAAAACCTCCCAGCATGTAACTATTATACCATTTAAGAAATATTTTTCAAATCTGTGAAACAATTTTCAATATATTGAGAAAATCTCTTTTATTTTTTTAGGCTCCTTCGTGACCAAAAGCGATAATTGTAATAATATCCTTGCTTTCTGAGGAGAAAATTTTAGAGCCGGTATGGTTTTTAGTTCCGGGTCAAAATACTTTGAATCAAAGACTGCACCCTCTATAACTCTCGATGAACGAACAAGTATACAATCATCATTTTTCTCGATTACATCTTTTATCGCAGAAGGATAGTTCCCTGAACCAGTTCCCGCAATAACAACTCCATCATAACGTTTCATCATGTCTTCTAAAAGCTGAGGATCACAATCGCTGTGCACATAATAAATACCAACTTTAGGAAGAATATCAATAGATAAATTTGCAAATATCGTCTGATGGGTATGTTTTTTATGTGGTTCACTCAACAAATATACTTGATCATCTCGCATATAACCTAAACTTCCAAATTCCCCCATCTTAAAAGCATCCGTTTTATAACTGTTTGTTTTCTGTAGATCTCTTCCTGAATATATAGTATCTGAAAATAAAGCCAATACACCAGCATCATAGGCATCAGTTGAACAAGCTAATGCTACAGCCTGATAAAGATTCATCGGCCCATCAGCACTTGTTGATGTTGCCGGACGCATCGATCCTGTTAAAACAACCGGTTTATGACAATTTAAAGTCAAATTCAAAAAGAAAGCTGTCTCTTCCAATGTATCCGTTCCGTGCGTGATTACGATTCCGTCAATCGAATCATCTTTATCATAACGTTCACAATATTCTCTAAGCTTTTTCCAATGTGATATTCCTATGTCATTAGAATCCAAATTACACAATTGGATCATTGTTAAATTGGCAAGGGTATCAATTTGAGGAATTGAATCAACAATTTGTTTTACATTGATTGTACCGGCCTGATATGAGGCACTTTCGCCAATTTTGCCACTCCCTGCAATTGTTCCACCAGTTGCAATTATCACAATGTTTTTCATTGTGATATAAACTCCCATAAATCCTGTGTTTCAGCCGTATCAAAATCAATCGGAGCATCTAAGCCACCTAAGCTAACAGTTTTATTTGTATCACCAAATCCAACAGCTGAACTGGTAATCTTGCCATCTTTAAATACATACATCGTTGGTGTGTAATAAAAATATGGGGCAATTTCTAAGAAAGCCTTACCTTCATCTGTAGACGAATCCAATGTCTGTGAACCATCATCCTTAGATGTAAAACCAAAATCTGTTGAATCTAATTTATATAAGGTAATTCCTGGGTGTTCACCTTCTGTTTGATTAATATATTCCTCAATCGCTTCACAAAAAGAACACTCATCCCTTTCAACGATCATTACAAAATCTTCTTTGTTATCAATTTTTTCTTGAATTTCGGCAACAGTGATATCCACTTCTTTAAAATCATCTTGCGGCACAGAACAAGCCACCAAACTTATCCCTACAAAAAATGCCAGGATCATTTTACTTATTTTCTTCATATTTAATTACTCCTTCTATCAGTCGTACAACAGAAAACGCCAAAGCTTCCAACTTTGCAGAAGCTGTCTTCAAAGCAGTTTGAAAACTCATTGCTCTATCTGCACTTGAAAAAATTCCAATTACGCCTTCTTTGTAAAGTTCTTCATAACCAAGCCCTAGAGCCCCACTCAAACAAATAACCGGTTTATCATATTTTTTTGCTAATTGAGCAATTCCATAAGGAACCTTGCCATATACAGTCTGCCGGTCCGTTTGTCCTTCTCCTGTAATGACTATATCACATTTTGAAATTTCGTCTTCTAAATGGGCATATTCTGTCAAAAGTTGAATTCCCGGGACCATTCTTGCATGAAACATGCCTAAAAGCACAGCACCAATCCCACCTGCAGCGCCAGAAGCTTCAAACTCATTGACATCCACATGAAAGGTCTGATCCAGTTTATCGCGATAGTGTCTTAACCAACTATCAATTTCTTCCATTTGATTCTCGTAAATACCTTTTTGTTTCCCAAAGATATAGGTAGCGCCTTCTTGACCTAAAAGATGATTTTTTACATCACAGGCAACGATAAACTCTACATTACTTGGAATCGAGAAAGCACGTTTGTCAATGAAAGCAATCTTTCCTAAAGCATATGTATTGGGACGCAGCAATTCTCGATTGGAATCATAAAACCGCACTCCAAACTCACTCAAAAGTCCCATACCTCCATCATTGGTACTGCTGCCGCCAAGACCAATGATGATTTTTGACACACCAAAAGACAGTGCCTGTTTGATTAATATGCCAACACCTTTACTGGAAGTAATCATGGGATTGCGATCTTTTTTATCTACCATGCTTAAACCAATACAGCTGGCAACATCTATGATCGCAATATCTTCCTCTTGTGAAAGACAGATTCCAGCACGAATCTTTCTGTGATAAGCATCTAAAGTATTTACATCAACCATCTTACCATTGATTACATCACAAAAAGCCTGAGCCGTGCCTTCTCCTCCATCCGCCATGGAAAATACTTTGACTCGGTGTTGGAAATTAGCTTTTAATATGCCTTTTTCGATCGTTTGACCGACTTCTTTTGATGTCATACAGCCTTTAAACGAATCGCATGCAACAACGAATTTCATGTACATATTTTAACATTTATCCTTATTGAGTTCAAAAACTAGTTAATATATAATATTAAAAGCACTGAAAGGAAAGATTCTATGTCAAAAAAAAGAATAGTAGTGGGAGTTAGCGGTGGAATCGCTGCCTATAAAGCCTGCGATCTTGTCAGCAAACTTTCCAAGAAAGATTATGAAGTTAAAGTGATCCTCACAAAACACGCCGAAAAGTTTGTTTCAAAACTCACTTTTGAAGCGTTATGCCATAATTATGTAGAGACCGATTTATTTGATGAATCAAATGAAGATCCAATTGCACATATTACACTTGCCAAGTGGGCCGATCTCATGATCATCGTGCCGGCAACTGCAAATATCATTGCCAAGGTAACACATGGTATCAGTGATGACCTTTTAAGTACAACATTTCTTGCCTGCAACAAACACAAGATGATTTGTCCAGCCATGAACACACAGATGTATGAAAACCCAATTACTCAAAAGAATATTCAGGCATGTAAAGATCTTGGATATCAGATCCTTGATCCTGTAGTTGGTCACCTTGCCTGCAACGACACCGGAAGAGGAAAGATGATAGAGCCTGCAGATATTGTTGAAGCCATTGACAACTACTTTAATACATCAAATAAGTTAAGCGGGAAAACCGTATTGATCAGTGCCGGACCGACACAGGAAGCCATGGATCCTGTTCGCTTTATATCGAATCACTCAAGCGGAAAGCAAGGATATGCAATCGCAAAAGCGGCTAAAGCCATGGGGGCAAATGTAATTCTTGTCAGTGGTCCAGTTCAATTAGAAAAGATAGAAGGAATACAAACAATCGATGTTACCAGTGCTTTAGATATGTTTGAAGCCATCAAACAAAACGCAGATAAAGCCGATTACATCATTATGGCTGCTGCTGTTTCGGACTATCGCCCAGAAAATATTGCAGAACATAAAATCAAGAAAAGTGACGATACAATTGAAATGACTTTTGTCAAAAATCCAGATATCCTAGCCTATTTAGGACAATGCAAGACAAAAAAACAAATCATCTGCGGATTTGCAATGGAAACACAGGATCTTGATAAAAATGCCAAAGAAAAACTAGAAAAGAAGAACTGCGATATGTTGATCGCAAATAATCTGTTTGTTTCTGGCGCAGGATTTCAAACCGATACAAACATTGTATCTTTACTAACAAAAGATTCGATTGAGCACCTGCCTAAGCTTTCTAAAGAAGAGCTTGGACAAAAAATATTAGAAACAATGATGAAGATAGAAGAAGGTAAAACAAAATGTTAGTTGCAATCGACATTGGAAATACAAACATTACAATTGGTATCTTTGATAAAGATGAATTGATTGGAAATTATCGATTAACGACAAAAGTAAGACGTACAAGCGATGAATATGGATTTATGTTAAAAACATTTTTGGATAACTCCAACATTCATAAAGCGGATGTAGATGATGTAATCGTCTCAAGCGTTGTTCCTAAAGTTATGCATTCCTTTCGTAATGGTATAAAAAAATTCATGGAAATCGAGCCAATTATGGTAGCACCTGGAATCAAGAGCGGTATCAGTGTTCAATTAGAAAACCCAAAAAGCGTTGGATCTGATCGAATTGCGGATTGTGCCGGAGCTTTTTATGAATACGGAGGTCCCGTTCTAATCGTAGATTTTGGTACTGCCACTACATATGATTATGTAGACGAAAACGGATGTTTTAAGGCAGGAACAATTGGTGTTGGAATTGAAACTGGCGCCAATGCTCTTTGGGGACAAACAGCTCAGTTACCTGAAATCGAGATCAAACCGCCTAAGACAATATTAGCTAAAAACACTCAAACTGAAATGCAGGCCGGCATTTTCTATCAATATCTAGGTGGCATTGAATATACGATCAAGCAATTCCGTAAAGAAGTTGGAAAAGACTTTAAAGTCATTGCAACAGGCGGTCTAGGAAGGATCGTATGTAACCACACAAAACTCATTGATGTATACGATCCAAATTTGATTTTTAAAGGTCTAAAGATCATTTACGAAAAAACCAAAGAAAACAAATAAAGAAGCTCGCAAGCTTCTTTTTTAATTTGCCAACTTTGACATCCATTTCTTTTTAAACAATCGATACAAAAATAAAATTCCACGAACATTTAATTCCAAGGCCATCGCAAACCAAACACCCGTAAGACCATAATTTCCTGCCAATAAAGCAGCTAAAGGAATACGAACACACCACATACTGATAAGATTCATCAAAGAAGATGATAATGTGTCGCCGGCTCCCTGCAGCACACCAGCAACAACAATACTTGCCCCATACATAGGTTCGGCAAAAGCTTCAATTTGCAAAATTTGAACGCCCAGGATAACAATAGATGGATCTGGTGATAATAAGCTCATCATTAAGGGAGACCCAAAATACATAAACAATCCAGAACATGTCATCAATCCTATACCTAGGATCGTCGTCAAAACACCAAGTCGATATGTAAGATCATGACGTTTTGCTCCAATGCTCTGCCCAATCAAAGTTACAGCAGCACTTTGTACACCATATCCCGGCATATAACATAGACTCTCTGCCGTTATACCAAAACTATTGGCAGCTATGGCAATCGTCCCTAAAGGAGAAACAATACGCGTAAAAGCCACATAAGCACTACTTGTTACAAGTCGATCTAAACCAACAGGAAGACCAATCCTTAATGCTTGCTTTAGCGTATCTTGTTCCCACGACATCTTCTCGTTTTTATGCAGTGACAAGGAATCACTTTTAAAGAAGAGAAATGCGCATAAACATAGTGAAATGACCAATTGAGAACAGCCTGTTCCAATACTTGCTCCCATAACACCTAAATCCATGTAAAAAATAAAGAATAGATTAAAGACTACATCTAAAAAACACATACAAATATTTAATAAACTAGGTATCTTCATATTCCCTGATGCCTGCAACATTCCTGTTGACAAATAATTTAGTTGTTGAAAAGGAAGAAACAGCGCAAAAAACAAGAAATACATTGAAGCTGAATATTGAATCGATTCTGTTCCTTTTAGCCAGATTGGCAACTGAAAAGAAATGGATACCCCGATGATCATTAAGATAAAAACAAAGATTTCTCCCACGATAAAACCTTGTTTCATGATATTTCTAGCATGCAATAAATCTTTTGCCCCAATTGCATGAGCAACTTGAACCGTAAACCCTGTTATTGCAGCAAAAGCTACTCCGCCAAACATCCAAGTTGTCGAAGAGACCAAGCCAATACTTGCTGACGCATCAGCTCCCAGGCTTCCAACCATACTGGCATCAATATATTGCATCACTGTACTAGAAACCTGTGAGAGAATTGCCGGCAAAGACAGAAGCAATATCATCTTGACTTGTTGAGAGGTAGATAACTTTTCTCCATTGCGTAATTTCAATAAATATTGATTATTCATACGACCCTTTCTATATTGACAATATTCTTTCTGTATTTATTTTAAGAAGCTCTGTCTATCTTTTCCAGTCAATTTATCATTTTTAAACCTTATACTATCTATTTTGTATGATGTTTGCCTTAGCGAATGGATCATCCATAATGATTTCTTTTACTGCAGGCACGATAATTTCCCCTTCTTTTGGATTCTTAATACTGAGAACAGAATTCTTAATTGTTGCCTTTACTGTGGATTTTTCGAAGGCTAGATTCGTATCGATCATTTCGCAATTGATCAACTTTAGATTTTCACAATAGCATAATGGTTGTGTCCCAATGATCTTGCAGTTTTCCAAAACCAGACCATGAGAATACCATGCCAAATACTCTCCTTTGACCACACTGTTTCTGACCCATACATTTTCGCTATGCCAAAAAGCATCTTTTGTATCTAGTACACAGTTTTCAAAATATGCATCTTTCAAATATTGAAATGAATATTTCCCTGTAAACTCTACATTTTCAAACCGAACATTTTCTGCTCGCATCATAAAATATTCACTTATTGCTTTTGCATCTTTTACCTGGATATTTCTTGACATCCAGCCAAATTCACTGGAATTAATTTGACAATCTTTGATGACTATATCATTACATTCTCTTAATGCCTTGATTCCATGCATTTTTGTCTTTTCAATTTCAATATGATCTCCATACCATAAAGCAGCTCGACAGTTTTCTGTTAATTCACATTCTTTGATTTTTAAACCATGATCATGCCAAAATGGATAACGCAGCTTAAATTTTGTTTGTTCTACTGTTATATTTTCACATTCCTTAAATGCACTCTCCCCATCCTTAGGACCATCGAAAAGACAATTTCGAACAGTTGCATTTTTTATCCCATATAGAGCTCTTTCTTCATCAAATGTTTGATTTTCTATATACATATTTGACCTCCTACATAACGCAGGCCTTATACTAATCCCTAAAGTTAACTTTAAGTCAAGTCTTTTTGAAAAAAAGATGAAGCATTTATATTAGGATGATCCATCTCCTTTGAATAAATCTTCTAATTGGTTGCCAACTGCTTTTTAAACAATGATCTAAATATCCAGCGCACCAAAGGTCCAACATAAAATACTTGAGCACATAGGGCAAAAGGAAAATTAAGTACCAGCTTACTTAGCCAATGGCCTAGAAATTCAGACGAAAATCCCAAACGATAAAACGATACATAAAAAGTCATAATTGGAGCCATTAAAGATACAGTAAATCCCGCTGTCGCCAGGAGCTTAAAAACAGGTTTATCATTTTCATCAAAGATTCTTGCAACTAATTTTTTCACAATTTTAGAAGCAATGTACCTCTGGGCAATAAAGGCCCCTATTACTTCCACCCACATATTCTTTAGCGCATATCCAAATGTAGAAAAAGTAACTCCATTTTCCATTCCAGCATTGTAAAAAGTCATGACGTAAACAAAGATCAATACCATGATTACCGTAAAAGTCAAATCTTGAAATTTTGTTTTTGGCATATTTCTCCTCCTATCAAACAAAAAACGAGCCGATTCAAAACAACTGGACTTACGTTTTGATCTGCTCGTTGCACAGATAAGTGTTTACCACATCCCCAACAAAAAATCAAAGGAAACTTATAAATCTTTTATTCAATGATCATCTCTATAATACGTTTTTGAACTTCTTTAAATATCTCTCCATTCACATCAATATGTGCCTTAATTTCTATAATACGAGATGTATTGATCCATTTTGAATCATTGATAAACAACACAGATACTTTAGTCAACCCTTCTATATACCCTAAACGCATCAAATGTCTTTTTCCAGTAGGATTTCCCTTATTATCATAAGCTTCTAAATACGCTTTGTATTTTCCACTTAACGGCACTACAAAGGCTTTCCCTCTTTTTACTGTCATGACCAAGCCAAAATGCAAATATCCTATTTCATGCTGGTAGGCTTGACCGAAATCTATATAGGCAAGGTCGCCCTTATTCACATTAAGATCCAAAGCCTTCCCTGATGAATACTCTTTACGTTTACAGTAATTCATCTTAGATACCATATAATCAAATTTTTCTTTATCAGTTAGTTTTAGGATCATCATTCTTTCTTGATAGAAAGCATCTTCAACCATCGGCCCAAGATGTTTGGATTTCAATATGATTTCCTTTTCACTCATCCATTTTTTTGGTTCCATAATTTTATTGAAACAAAAAAAAGTGACAAAATCCTGACAAAATAAAGAAAAATCTGCTATTTTGCAGATTTCTTCTCTTTATGTTCTTTTATTATTTTTGCGATCAACTTTATCCTATTCAGAACCCTTCGACAAATCCCCAGGATAGGATGAAAATGTTCTGAAATCATCGCTGATTTTTCAATAAATATTTCTACGGCTAACAAAATGATCATGATTGCCAACAAGCCAAACATCTCATTCAACATATAGACAAAAGCACTAAAGCCAAATAAAGTCGTAATACCACACATGATAATGACCGTGTTTCTATGGCCGAACTGCTTCATCAATAAATGGTGAATATGACTTTTATCTGCCTCTAAAAACTTTCTTCCTTTTAAGGTCCTTCGTAAGATAGCTGATAAAGTATCTATGATTGGCAGCATCAATAAAAGCATTGGTAAAGCCAAAGTTACGATTGTTGAACTTTTGAACCCTAACAAGCTAATTGCCGAAATCATAAATCCTAAAAACAAAGATCCGCAATCCCCCATGAAAATGCTGGCAGGATGTGCATTATAAACCAAAAAGCCAAATGTACTGGCTGCCAAAAGAAAAGTAATGATCGTAATATCCATTCTTCTTTCAACAATGGCAATACAACCAATAACCACAAAGATCACAACGCTCATACCGCCACATAAACCATCTAATCCATCAATCAAATTGACCGCATTGGTAATACCCACGATCCATATGATCGTAAACACAATAGAAAGAGCAATAGAATCTATTGTGATACCAAAAGGCAAACGTAAAACATCGACACCAACACCAAAAGCTACCAAAATGAAAGCTGCACATACTTCAAATGCCAGTTTTACCAAAGGTTTCATATCAATCAGATCGTCGATCAAGCCTGCAAAAAACATCAAACTTCCACCTAAGATCATTCCATTAACAGCCATATCCGCCTTCACAAACAAAGCCATTGAGATGATAAAAGAAACATAGATGGCAACCCCTCCGATACGTGATATTTTTCCATGATGGATCGTTCTTTCATTTTCCTTAGCATATGTTTTGGCAATCACTGAGTATTTTTTTATAAGTGGTGTCAATCCAAGAGAAATGAAAAAAGGCACGATCAGCATTGTGATATCAAACAAATTACTTCAATCCTTTCATTTGTTCTATAATATCGCATTCAGGCTTAGTTGTGCAAATAATTGGGCAGTCAAACTCATGTTTTAAAGCTTCCTTGAGTCCAAAACAGTTTGCTAATCCACCACTTAACATGATTCCATTATTCATCAAGCGTTGCTTCATCTCGCTTCCCATATTCATGTAGCAATGTTTTGCCCACAAAACAACTTGAAGTATCTGCTCTTCCATGGCTGGCCATAAATCAGATGCCCTTATTTGTATATTGACAAGTTTTCCATATCGATCCATTGCCATACACTGCAGCATAGGATTCTTATTCATCTTAAAAGCTTGTGAAACAGCTTCTTTTAAAGCGCTGGCATCTTCATTGGAAATAAGACAATTCTGTTTTTGTGCGATGGTCATCTTGATTTTTTCATCCATTCCCATACCACCAAAATAAATGATCTTATGGGCAAATTCATGTCCATGAGCATAAATTCCCATCTCAGTATAAGAATGACCAGCATGGATGATAAAACAAGCTTGCTCTGTCTGTAAAACTTCCATTGGCGTAATGAATTCAACTTTACGGACCTTACAAGCTGCAAGTTGTTGCTGCCACTTTAACTTTTGTTCATCACTAACATCTTCATTCAAGCACACCAAAAAACACGGTTTAAATACATTTTGAGAGACCTTTAGCTCTTTGAGTGCTTGACGAATCAAAGGAGTAATATCATTTAATATATCACCTTGTTTGATCGGGTATCTTACTTTTATATCTTTTTTATTCTGGTAAACATAAGCAAGCGCCTGTTCAGCCATGGCAATCATTTTTTGCTTATCATACGCAATACAAGTCTTTAAACAAACTTCTCTATCATTGAAGTAATCATAAAGACGTAAGGAATTCGAACCAGGATCCAGCGCAATCCAGTGAGCAAACATCTCTACACCCCTAACCCATTATAAATCGTCAAGCTCAATATAGCCTGTGAGCTAAGATATGCCAAAGCCAATGACAATAAGAACATCAACAAGGTAACTTTTCCGGGCTGTTTGATTTTACAGAAATCTTCAAACTTAATAACACTGAGCGCATAAAAACTCAAACCAAAACACGCAAAAAAAACAATATAATTTATCAAAGAAGCTATCATAATTTCGCCCCCACACTTACGACATCAACAAAATCATATCGTTTTTCTAATACACTCTTTGCCTTTTGTAAGACATCTTCATCAATACAAAAGCCCATCATGCTGGAACCAGATCCAGACATCATGACGCGAACCATACCTAAATCCAACATTTCTTCTTTAATTTTGGCAAGTTCCGGCCTTAATTCAAATGCTACGGGCTCTAAGGCATTCCCCATAGCCTGCACCAATAAATCCAATATCTGATTCTCACAAGCCATTTGAACATAGTCAATATCCGGATGGAATTTCTCCTGATTTTCCCACAACCGAAATGCTTCTGGTGTGGAAACCCCAAAATCAGGTTTTACAAGTAAGATGTTGAATTTCCAATTGGTATCCAAAATTTCAATCTTCTCACCAATTCCTTTTACTCTAGAAAACTGATTAACTAGACAAAATGGGACATCAGCACCAATTTGCTTAGCCAAATTCAATTTTTCTTCCATTTCAACCTCTATCCCTTCAAGTTCTAAAACAGTTTTCAATACCGCTGCCGCATCCGCACTTCCTCCGGCAAGTCCAGCTTGACTAGGAATATTTTTTTTAACACGAATCAAATAGTGATGTTTAATATCATAACAATCTCTTAATAAGCCAAGTGTTTTAGAAATCGTATTATCTTCACTAAGTTCCATATTTTCAATTTCGATCTTATCTTGATCTGCATATTCGATATCTAATTCATCATATAAAGAAATTGGAGCCATGATCATATCCAACTCATGATATCCATTTTCCATGGTCCTGACTACATCCAGGCCCAAATTAACTTTTGCCGGTGCATAAATTTTCATAACTTACCTCATATAATCTAATAAAATCCTCTAGAGTGCATTGTTGCGCTCTGATTGAACTTTTTAATTGTGCCTTCTCAAGCAGCTGCAAAGCTTCTTCTTTATCTTTGAATAAAGTCTGGAAATTATTGTAGATCGTCTTTCTACGTTGCACAAAACAAGCTTTTACCATCTTAAAGAAAAGCTCTTCATCTTTTAAATTGTACTTGTGATGAAATGTAAACTGTAAGACAGCCGAATCCACATTAGGACTTGGCCAGAAAACATGTCTAGATACATCCATAACTTTTTTGATATCGCATCGATATTGAGTAATAACGCTCAGCGCATTATATTCCTTATCGTTTTGACTTGCCAAAAAACGATCCGCCACTTCCTTTTGCATCATCACCGTAATTCTTTCAATAGGCTCGGTTGCTTCAAAAAGCTTAAACAAGATTGGCGTTGTAATATAATAAGGAAGATTTGAAGCAAATACAACCTTCTGATCCGGTTTTCTATATTTTTTTATCTCTTCGTTGATATCTACTTTTAATATATCTTTTAAAACGATTTTTAAGTGATCATACCCTATTTCATTTTCCAACACTTCAGGCAAGCGATCATCAATTTCAAAAGCGATGACCTGATCCGACTTCATCGTTAGATATTGCGTTAAAGCACCAATACCCGGCCCTATTTCGAACACCAGTTCATCTTTAGATTTTATAGCCGCATCCGCAATTTTCTCAACCACCCGTGGTTCAATGATAAAGTTTTGCCCATAGCTTTTTTTTGTGAAAACATTATATTTTTCCTGAATTTCTTTCGTTCGTTTGATCGTCGCAATCGGTCTATCCATTCTTTTCATCCTCTAATAATTTTTCAATTTCATCTCGTGTTATATGCATTTGATTTAATCTTTTAAAGCATGTTTTGGCATTGCACGGACCAATATGAACCATTTCACACACGCGATTGCGAAATATTGCATTCCCCACAAAACCTAGATCTATATAATCCTGCCAAGACAGGCTTTCTTCATTGTTTTCAAAACTCACTATTTGATTTAGTGCCTGCCATAAATCTTCTTTATTTGCATGCTCTACACCAACTTTTTTCTCTGTTTTTGCCTTATCTTTGGCAATAAAGGCATGCTTGATGCCCGGCACATTGTCCTGGATCCAGCGACGAATATGTTCTCCTGGCCTATCGGGATCTGTAAAAACGATTACACCTCTTACTCTTTGAGCTTCTTTGATTCTTTCCAATACCAAAGGGTTTGTACTGTCTCCGCTTGTTTCGATCGTATCACAATCAAAATAACTCTGTAAAACATTGGTATCATTTTTACCTTCCACGACAATTACTTCTTTTATATGTTCTTTCATTGTAGATCCTCATCCTCAAAAGTAAATCCATAACCTCTTACTTCATGTACATCCTGCACGATAATAAAGGCTTTAGGATCAAAACACATTACATCCTTTTCAAATAAAGGATATTGTTTTGTTGAAATAACGCACATCAATACCGGTCGATTACTTTTAGTATAAGCACCGGTTGCATTCAAGACCGTAACGCCTCTTTCCATCTTATTCAATAGATAGTCTCGAATCTCTTCCCATTTTTCTGAAACAATCAAAACATTCTTAGCCGATTGAGACTCCAGCATTACTGTTTTATTTATGGCTTGACCTGAAACAAAAACAGAAATCACACCAACAAGAGCTGCACTCAAGCCATATGTATAAACTCCCAGCAAGACTGTTAAACAATCAATGATCATAACTGCATCTCCACTTGGAATCTTGGCATACTTATGCAGAATCAGTGCTGGAATATCCATCCCACCTGTAGATGCATTTACACGAAAAACAAGTCCAACGCCTACACCCATGATTAATCCAGAATATATAGCAGCTAAGTATTCTTCCATAATAAAGGTTCCTGGTTCCAACAAACTAGAGATATATGAAGTTAAAGTAATGAACACAGGATAACAAATAGCAGAGACCAGTGATTTAAGTGCAAAAGTCTTACCCAGCAGCAAAGCCCCCAACAAATATAAACCGATTGTCAACCCATTGATCATCCATACTGGATCAGTATGAATCAAAGGTTCCAAAGCTACCGCAACACCAGATACCCCACCTGTTAATATATTATTAGGTAATACAAAAAATGAAACACCACATGCGACAATGAGGTTTCCTATTAATATATAAATCAAATCTTTTAGATAGTTTTGTTTTCGCTCCATGATCGGTATCCTCTTTTATATTACGAATAATATCCTTTGTTTCTTTTTCTGTCAATAAAACCAATGAATATGATATTCTTATATTAAGAGGAGGTCCTTTATGAGTACACCACACAATACTGCACAAAATGATGAAATTGCCAAAATCGTATTAATGCCCGGCGATCCTTTACGTGCAAAATTCATTGCTGAAAACTATTTAGATGATCCAATTTGTTTTAACACTGTACGCAATGTTTTAGGCTATACGGGAGCATACAAAAACAAAAGAATTTCTGTTATGGCATCTGGGATGGGTATGCCAAGCATTGGTATCTATTCCTATGAACTGTATAAATTCTATGATGTAGATACCATCATACGCGTTGGTTCATGTGGCGGATATATACCAGAACTTCATGCCATGGATGTATTATTAGCTAAATCCTGCTGGTCTGAATCCACATTTGCCAAAGTTCAATCCGGTGAAGGAAGTGATGTTCAATATCCATCCCCTTCAATCAACCAAGCAATCAAAGATACTGCTAAAATCATGAACATCGATCTAAAAGAATATCGCCTTCATTCTAGTGACGTATTCTATCATGAAACAAATCAAGCACAAGACATCGCCATTAAAAATGGATGTGCAGCCGTGGAAATGGAAAGCTTTGCCTTATTTCATAATGCCCATGTCTTAAATAAAAAAGCAGCCTGCATCTGTACTGTTTCTGATTCCTTTGTCCACGATGAAAACCTCACCAGCAAACAAAGAGAAAACAGTTTTGATACTATGATCAAACTGGCATTAGAAACAACATTAAGAATATAGTTTTTCGCTTGTAAAATAGTTTGACCATCCGTATAATTATTCCGGCTAACTGATCAAAATTAAAAACATGGCCTTTTGGAGGAAAAAACATGCACGATTATGACATCATTATCATCGGGGCTGGTCCCGGTGGAATCTTTTCCGCTTATGAACTTATCAAACTAAAACCAGAATTGAAAATTGGTATCTTCGAAACCGGAGGACCATTAGAAAAAAGAAAATGCCCAATTGACGGAAAAAAAATTAAGTCCTGCATCAATTGTAAGACTTGTGCCATCATGAATGGTTTTGGTGGAGCCGGAGCATTTAGTGATGGAAAATACAACATCACAAATGAATTCGGTGGTGATTTATATGCCTATGTTGGAAAACAAGAAGCCATTGATCTAATGGAATATGTTGATGAGATCAACTGCAAATACGGAGGATCCAAAACTCGACTTTATGCCAACCAGGATCCAACCATTGCCAAAAAGTGTCTGCAAAATGATCTTCATCTTTTAAAAGCAAAAGTCCGTCACTTAGGAACGGATATCAACTACATTGTTTTAGAAAATCTCTATAACCAGTTAAAAGATTGTGTTGATTTCCATTTCTATACAGCAATCCAAAGTGTTGATAAACTAGATGATGGCTATCAGGTAAAAAGTGAAAATAAATCCTTTACCTCAAAACAATGTATCATCTCTACCGGTCGTTCTGGCAGCAAGTGGATGGAATCTATCTGCTCTAATCTAGGAATTGAGACTAAAAGTGATCGTGTTGATATTGGAGTTCGCGTTGAACTTTCAGCTGATACATTCAGTGAATTAACAGATTCTTTATATGAATCAAAGATCGTATATCGTTCTAAAAAATATCAAGACCGTGTTCGTACTTTCTGTATGAACCCTAAAGGTGTTGTCGTTAACGAAAATACAAATGGTATCGTTACAGTAAATGGACACAGCTATGAAGATCCTGCGCGTTTTACCAATAACACAAACTTTGCCTTATTGGTATCAAATCATTTCACAGAGCCTTTCTCCAGCAGTAACCAGTATGGAGAAAGCATCGCTCGTCTTTCTAATATGTTAGGAGGCGGAGTTATCGTACAACGTTTTGGCGATTTGATTCGAGGTCAAAGATCAACACCTAGTCGTATTGAATCAGGCTTTGTAACTCCTACTTTAAAAGCGACACCAGGAGATCTATCTTTAGTTATCCCTAAACGTCAATTAGATGACATCATCGAAATGATCTATGCTTTAGATAAAGTATGTCCTTCAACGGCAAGCGATGATACTTTATTGTATGGTGTTGAAGTTAAGTTTTATAACATGCAGGTAAAAGTAGATAAACATCTTGAAACAAAACATAAAGGTTTGTATGTTATTGGAGACTGCTCAGGAGTTACACACTCATTAAGTCACGCAAGTGCTTCTGGGGTGTATGTCGCAAGAACAATTGCCGAAAACCTATAAAATCGAAAAGTCATAGAAATCTATGGCTTTTTTTTGACAAAAAAAGATCTGATACTAAGATCAAACCCTAATAAATTAAGATAATTTTTTAATTCTTTCCTGAATCAAGTTCTCAAGTTCTTCAAGTGATTTTGTGTCTTTTGTTTTCTTGACAAACTGACAAGCCAATTGAAAAGACTCACTTTCTACTAAGAAATTACTGAAATACTGACTCTGAGAAATAGAAGCCTTAAATTCTCTGGTTAAAGAATTTTTATTATAGCCAATGCCTGCTACTTCTAGATAATTCATTTTAAGAAGTTTTCTTAACACAGCCTGAATCGTATTTTTACTTAATTCGGGTTGAACATTATATACGTCATTAGCACTTAAAGGCTTATCAGAATGCCAGAAAATCTCCATAATTTCGTTTTCTCGAACCGTTAAATGTTTTGTTGCCATGATCTAGGACCTCCAATCCGATTTCCATATTAGGTATATAAAACGTTATAATCTAATATATACTATTAATTTAACAAAAATTTATAACATAAACAAGAATTTTATAACTATAACTGTCAAAAAATTGTTTTTTTAGAAAAATTTCAGTCAAAATCAATAAAATTAACAAACAATTTCGAACATTTTTGAAAGATAATTACCTATAATTTATAAATTTATACCATTTAATCAACTTATCTTGACTTTTTATTCTAATTCCGATACCAACATTTATAAATAAAGTAATACAATGAAAAAAAATCAATAATTGTATTTAAAAATAATACGCAAGATTCTAAACGCCGATTATATATCACCCAAAAAGATACATCTCTCTTTATAATGTTGATCGTATTGTTCGCCACGATCTTAGTAGAGTTTAAACTATCGACTAACTAAAGTCATTACAGCTTATTTCTGCTATAATGAGTAAAGGTGATTACTATGTTTGATATTGTCGATAATTCTATTATTCTAGCCGATGCTAACCTGCATCTTCCTTTATACGATAAAATCCTTAAAATGAAAGGTAATACCCTTTCTATAAAAGTTATGAGCTTGAACGCTTTTACAGCTAACTATTACCCAGATAATTTACCTTCACATATAGAAATCTTATACCAGTATAAAGAAAGGTTGCAATCTCTATCTAAAAAAAATGCTTTTTTCTCTAGCAAAGAGGCGCCTGATTTTTTAAATGCGTGTTTAAGTTTTATCGCATGGGCTTATTCGTTCAATTTTGATTTTTCAACACTGAAAGATGAGACCCAAAAAGAAAAAGACCTCAAAGAGGTTATCAATTTAATCAAAGATATTCCATTAAAAGAGTCATACACCTCCAAAACGATCAATGAACTAAAAAAGCAGAATTTCTCTAATGTATATATTTTAAGAAGAATGTTCACGGATACCGAATACATCTGGATTCGTTTTCTTTTGGAAAATAACGCCCATATGCTGGAAAACGATTCATTACCAAACAAACACTACTTCACATGTTCTAACGCAAGAACGCAGGCATCCATTGTCGCAAAAGTCATCCTTGAAAACAAGATGAATGCCGATGATATTCAAATAGCCGTTACTTCTTTGAGCGATACTCAGGTATTGTGCCAAATGTTTGATCATCACAAAATACCTTACACCATACTAAACAAAAAAACTCCTTCCAACCTAAGTCAAAAACTAATTCTTGGTTTGACTTGGTTAAAAGACAAATCGTTAGATAATTTTAAAGATTTTGTCCTTAAATTCTATCAAGAAGAACTAGTCAAAAAATATTTTGATCTTTTTCCTTTTGCCTATCCAGAAACATATCCAATCAATCAAATTGAATATCACAAAAACTCTTTGATTGATGAATTTACTTATCAAACCTATCAAAATCTAGAAGTATATACTAAAAAATGGCTGAATGAACATAATCAAATCTTCACCTGGAATCACAAAAACATTCTAGACATGATCAACGAGCTTAAAGAGCAGTATCCGCAGCTATCTTCTAAAGACCTTACCACGATAAAGCAAAGCATTGATTTGATCACACAGGCAAAACCTTTTTTAAAACAAGACAAAGATCTTGATATATTAATTGATTCTCTAAACAAAATCCAAGAATGTGAATCCCCCGAAACCTATCAAGGTGTTTTAATCGGCACACTAAAGGATATTACACCTTTAAAAAAGACTATATTTATTTTGAGCGCAGAAGCTAAAGATCTAAACGTATTATCTTTAAAAACAGGCATTTTTGATGAAGCATACATTCAAGACACAAAACTTCCTAGTCTTAGAGAGCGTATCGATTTTCAAATTGAACAGTTTTACAAAACGCTTGATCAGATAACAGAACTGTATGTCATCTCTCCTCAATCCACATATCAATCTAAAACACTTGAAAAAAACATGCAGATTGAAACCTATATGAACATGCCTTGTGAATTTATAGCCGTCCATGAACATTCACGATTTAAAACACCTCAATTTGAATTAAGCCAAGAGTTTGCCGACAAACTCTATTTAAAACATAAAACATTTGTCGGCTCAATTTCTCGACTCGAAACCTTTGCGAAATGTCCTTTAAAGCACTTCATTCGTTATGGCCTCTATCTTAAAGAAAATCAAGATTGGCAGGATATTCGCATTAGAGGCACAATCCTTCATCACATTTTAGAAACATTGACATTAAAATATAAAAAAGATTACGTTAAAGTGAATGTTGAACAAATACACGAAGTTATCGAAAACGAATTTCAATTCGCCAAAATGATTTTCCCAAATAAAGAAAAATGGATCGATGCTCAAATCCAGGAACTTCAAGCTAAAACAGAACTTATTTTAGAACAATTAGCTTATTTCGAAAAAAATTGGCATATGAATATTTTCAAACAAGAACAAAAATTTTCGTATTCCATTCCATGGCATGATATGAGCATTGAATTATATGGTTATATTGATCGTATTGATACTTCTAAGACCTCATTTTGTATCTTTGACTATAAATCCAGTGATAAAGACCTTAGAGTTGCTGACTTTGAAAACGGAACATCGCTTCAACTGGCAACCTATACAATTGCTACGCAAGCACAAAGCAACTTGATTCCAACAGGTAGTTTTTATATCTCTTTAAAAAGTGCTCCTGTCTTGCATAAACCATTATCTTTAAATTATCGAAAAAAGATACCTGAAAGCACTAGAATTGAAATCAAGGAAACATTGGATACTTTCACCCAACAAAAGAAACTTAAAGGATGGGCCTATCAGGATATTACGACATATTGTGACAAGGATAATCTTTTCACCACAAAAAAAGAGAATCCTTCTTTTGAAGTACTAAGACATGAGCACACTGAAATCGTAACCAACCTTACTGAAGATATTCTTTCCGGAAATATCCGTCCGGATCATGATACTAACGCCTGTGATTATTGTGCATATCGCATGATTTGCCGCAACGCTCGCAATGAAGTTATCAAGCCAAATAGAACGAACAAGGAGGATCAATAATGCCATTTTCTAAAGCTCAACAACAAGCCATCGATCTGCGCAACAAGAACATCCTTGTCAGTGCCAGTGCCGGCAGCGGAAAAACCAGCGTACTTGTCGAAAGACTCTGTAAACTTGTTTTGGTAGATAAGATCTCTATTGATCGTATCTTAGCTATGACATTTACTGAAGATGCTGCTAACGAAATGAAAAATCGCTTAAAAAAGCGTCTACAAGCTGAAACACAAACAGACTATATCCAATCGCAATTAGCTTTACTAGAGACGGCGAGCATATGCACGATTGATGGATTCTGTCTATCCATCGTTAAAAACTACTATTATAAGATTCCTATTTCTTATAAAATGTCTAAATCTGTAGCAAGCAGCGCTCAAGCCAATAAAGCTTTTTTAGATGCCTATAATGAAGCTTGTAACAGCATAAACACAAATGACTTTGTCAAATTAAAACTTTTCTTTAGTTCATTGGGAAAAACAGAAGATGACATCCTTTCAAATATTCGAGATTTAATAAATGTTGCAATGTCAAAACCAGACTCTAATGAATGGATCCGTTCACTAATGAACAAGCCTTGCAGTGAAAAAACATTTAACTGGTTCTTTCAATATTTTATTGAACAAATCGAATCGATGATCGAAATATGTAAAAATATGAAAGAAGCCGATGAACAGCTGTTTTCTTTAAAAGAAGAAAGTTTAAACACATGTTTAGATTTTTTGTATAAAAAGGACTATGCCTTTTTTAAAAAACAATTCGAAATTTATTTCAACAATACCCCAGGTTTCAAGAAAACAATCAATAAAGTGAGCTATGAAAAAGAACAAGGTGAATTTAAAAAGATTGAAGGAAATATTCTTAACGTCTTATATGAAAAAGAAGAATATGATCAAGATTTAAACAACAATATAGAGAGAATCAACACTTTCTGTACTCTATCCTTATTAACAATGGATATCTTTGCGAAAAAGAAAAAAGAAATGGAAATCATTGACTTTACCGACATGGAGCATTTTGCCTACAAACTATTAAAACAGCCTATGATCCAGGAAGAAGTTCGCAATAAATATCAGATGATCCTTGTTGATGAATTTCAGGACACAAATGAACTGCAGGAAAACATCATTCAGTGTTTTGCACGAAAAGACAATGTTTTCCGTGTTGGCGACATCAAGCAATCTATTTATGGATTCCGCCAAGCTAGACCAGAAATCATGCAAGGACACATGGACAAAGAAGATGAAAACTCTTGTTTGATCGTCCTAGATGAAAATTATCGCTCAAACCAAAGTATTGTTGAATTTAATAATGAATTTTACGATCATATAATGAACACAACTTTATTAGGGAAAAACTTTCGCCAAGACGATATTGCCAAAGTTGGAACAGCCAGGCAAAAAGATGCAGAGCAGCATCCTGTCCGTTTTCTTTATACCGAATATCTAAGCTGGATGGAAACTCAGGAAGAAAGTTTCAATAAGATTCAGGCAAAAAGTCTTCATAAAAATAATGTCTATGACCTTATTGCCAATGACATCCTGACAAAACATGAACAGGGAATTCCGTATAGTTCCATATGCATCTTAACTAGAACACACTCCCCTCAAGAAGAACTTAAAAAAGTCCTTGAAGCATATGAAATACCTGTACTTGCTGAAATTGATCATGGATTCTATACAAATCATGCTATCCAGATTGTATTATCTACTCTTATTTCATTAAATGATCCAAACGATGATATCGCTCTTATGGCAAGCCTTTGTTCTCCAATAGGTAATGTTTTGTACAATGATATTGCCGGCTGCTGCATCAATAAAGAAAAAAATACATCCCTTTATTCTTTAGTTAAAGACAAACCATTTATGCAGTCATGGCAACAACTTAGACAATATAAAAACGAACCCATCAGTGATTTAATACGTCACATTTACAGTCATAATGATTTTTATTTTAATTATACAACCAATCAAGACAAGACCAACCTTGATCAATTCTTAGAAATGGCCAGTCAGTTTGAAGTACAAAATGATTTAGACTTATTCCTTGAACAAATCATCAATGACTCTAATCAGGATGCTGTAGGAGAAGCATACCCTTATGGAAAAGATGCCAATGTCGTAAAAATAAAAACTATGCATCATTCTAAAGGTCTTCAATTTCCTATCGTATATATTCTTTCCTCTCACGCAACTAAAGATAAATATTCAAACAATCCCGTTCTGGTTGATCCTGTTTTAGGAATATCTTTAAACGCATTAGATCCAAGCTTAAAATTTAAAAGAACATCTTTAAGTCATCTTGCCTTTGTCACCAAGAAAAATCACGATGATCTAAAAGAAGAAATGCGCGTCTTCTATGTTGCAACGACCCGTGCTGAAAAAGAGCTGGTTATTGTTGATTACATCGATGATATCAAAAGTTACTCCTCAAGTTTAAATACTTCATCGCTTTTAGAAAAATCAAGTTATACAGGGTGGCTTTTGCACACATACTTAAACAAACCTTCATCTTTATTTAAACTGGATAAAAAGAATCAGTTATACAAACGTCCATTGCCACTAAAAAAAGATGATGACATAGAAACAAATCAATTCTATCAAGGTAGTATTTCAAGTATAAGTGGACAAACTGCTTCAGCTGCCAAGCAATCTTTAGAATGGCCTATCATAGATCTAAACAAAAAAATTTCAACAACTCGTGGTACTTTATTCCACGAAATTGTCGCCAACCGTGCATTTCCATACCAGAAAGAAGATTGCATCAATTATGCACATAAACATAACTTCACTTTACAAGCTACAGACATTAAACAACTGTTAAGTTTAAATGAGTGTCACATATATAAAGAAATGATGCAAAATAAACATGAATTTGAATGCAGCTACATCATAAGAGAAAACGAAAAGATCTATCATGGTTTTATTGACTTGATCGCATGGCATCCTGAGCATATCAGTATATTAGATTTTAAAACAGATACTGTTCAAAACGAAACAGAACTGATTGACAAATACCATGCTCAACTTGATGCATATAAAAAAGCTATTCATACAATTGAGCCCGACAAGAAAATTAAAACATATATTTATTCTTTTCATTTAAGAAAAATCATTTATCTAGATCAGTAAATCATTTGAAACCGACCGTTTCATTGTGTACAATGAAATGGTCTTTTTTATAGACAAGAGGAGAGAATATATGGAAAAATTATTTAAACTAAAAGAAAAACATACAACCGTCAAGACAGAAATCATTGCCGGAATCACAACTTTCCTTGCGATGGCCTATATCTTAGGTGTAAATCCAATTATCCTGGCAGATGCCGGAATGGATATACCTTCTGTCTTCATGGCTACAGCAATTTCAGCTGCTTTCGCTTCTATCGTAATGGGACTTATCGCAAACTATCCTGTTGCCCTGGCAGCCGGTATGGGAGTCAATGCTTTATTTTCATATACGATTTGCGGAGCTATGGGATTCAGCTGGGCCGCTGCATTATGTGCTGTATTTATTTCAGGTGTTATCTTTGTGATCATTTCGGTTACAGGAATTCGTAAAGCTATCATCAACGCAATTCCTGTTCAGCTCAAACTTGCAATTGGTTCCGGCATTGGATTCTTCATCGCTTTTGTAGGACTTAAAAACGCTGGAATCATCGTTGCCAATGAATCTACATTTGTAGGAATCGGTAATCTTGCAGATCCTACTGTATTATTAGCGGTTTTTGGACTATTGATCACAATTGCATTAGTTATCAAAAAAATTCCTGCTGCCGTATTTGTTGGAATGGTCATCACTGCTATAATTGGCATCATTGCTGGAAGCTTGGGCCATATTGAAGGCATGCCTACATTGCCCGAAACTTTTTTCACAACCAGCTTTGAAATGGAGGCTGTCGGTGCATTCATGAATGGTTTTGGTGAATTATTTTCGAATCCTTTCAATGCATTCGTTGCGATTTTTTCTTTCTTGTTTGTTGATTTCTTTGATACAGCTGGTACGTTAGTTGCAATTGGCAATCGTATCGGTTTGGTAAACAAAGATGGGGAATTAGAAAATGCTGAAAGAGCTCTTCTAGCTGATGCGATTGGGACAGTATTTGGTGCCGCTATTGGTACAAGTACAGTTACCAGCTTTGTCGAATCCAGCTCCGGTGTAGGAGTTGGCGGTCGTACAGGTCTTACAGCTATTACTACAGGTATTTGTTTCTTGTTATCGATCTTCATTTCTCCAATTATCTTAAGCGCTGTTACAAATGCCGTGACCGCCCCTGCTTTGATCGTTGTGGGCATTATGATGGCTCAGCAGCTTAAAGGCATTGATTGGGACGATATGATTTTTGCGGCAAGTGGATTTGTTACGATTGTTATGATGATCTTGATGTATTCTATCTCTAATGGTATTGCTTGTGGTTTTATTGTTTATACAATCGCAATGATCGCAGCAGGTAAAGCTAAAGCAATCCATCCTACTGTCTGGGTATTAATGATCATATTTGTGGTATATTTCGCGACTCCTTACATGATATAAAATCAATAAAAAAGCCGGGTATCAAATTGATTGACCCGGTTTTCTTATATTTTAAAGCTCTTATGCTCGATATATTGATCCTGAAAAGCGCCTTTAAATGTAGTAAGTCCTGCTTTTTTATCATAGAGAGCAGCAATTGTTTCTACAACTTCATCCGTACTCATTTTTGAAGTATTGATCAATAAGCTATAGTTTTTCGCATCGCCCCATTTTTGATTCGTATGAAACTCATAAAAGCGAGCACGTTTCATATCTTTTTCCTGAACGATTTTCTTCGCTTTTTTAGCAGGAACATCATATTCATTAATTGAAAATCGAATTCTCTCCTCGAGATCGCTAAAACAGAACACAGATATCGTATCTGGATTATCTTTTAAAATATAATCTGCACATCTTCCTACAATGACAGAGCTCTCTCTTTGAGCTATACCACAAATTAAATCTGTTGCTCTTTCAAAAACTTGTGAATTCACACTTAATTCTGCAATGCTACCAAAACTTCTAAGCTTACGGTTGGATATAGAATATAGACCATCTTCATTTTGATTGTCCTCATTAAAAAAATCTGAGCTAACACCCATATCCTTGGCAATCTTTTCCATAATTTCTTTATTATAGTAACCAATATCCAAGTATTCTGCCAATTTTCTGCCAATTTCTCGTCCATTTGATCCAAATTGACGAGAAATTGTTATCGTGATTGTTTTCTTCATAATCTTTTTCCTCTATTTATATTCTACAATGGAAATCCAATAAAATAAATGATAAACTCATTTTTGCGAAAGGAGGATTTTTGATATGATAGTATTTTTAGATTTAGATGACACCCTTTGGAGATGGCACCAAGTATGTTCCAGCGCCAAAGAGTCCATTATTCAAGCACACAGAAACGGTCACAAAATATTTATCAATACAGGCAGGACAAAATGCGAAGTTCCTTTAAAACCTTTAGAAGGTCTCCCTATTGATGGATATTGTTTTTCAGCTGGAAGTGAAATATTGATTGAAAATAAACAGGTTTTATATAAACCTTTGAGTCCACAAATTGTAAAAGCACTAATTGAACGAATCGAACCTATGAATCTTGGAATGTCTTTAGAAGGATCCCAAAAAACCTTTCAAAACGAAGTAAATTATGAAATATTCAAAAAATTCGCCAAAGATGATAGAACCGGTGCTGGTATGATGGTACATCATCATTTAAGTGAAATCACCGAAGAAGATTACCATCAAATCATGAAAGTTTCAATTCATTATCCAGAAGAATCTGATATTTCCAACTTAATTGATAACTTACCAGAAGGCTTGGTGTTTACCCCATTTAAAAACACTGGCGGAGAAATTACAAACTGCACTTATAATAAAGCTACAGCCATTCAATTTGTAAAATCATATTATCAAAGCGATGAAAAGACAATGGCTGTTGGCGACTCCGAAAATGATATTACGATGTTAAAAGAAGCAGACATCAGTATTGCGATGGGCAACGGAAATGATCATGTAAAAAAGATTTCAGATTATATAACAACAAATATAGACGAAGATGGATTAAAAAATGCATTTAAACATTTTGGTCTTATCGACTAAAAAGGTATTCCGACAAAATAAGGAATACCTCTTTTTCGTTTACTGATTTACTTCTGAATATTTTCTACGTCCTGGATGTAGATTATCTACATAATATCTAACAGTCAATGCGCCTGCAACTTTTGAACGAGATTTAGGTTCAACAATGAATCCATCACCTTCAAGCATTGCATCCAACATTGCTTTGCAACAAGCTGTTAAATTCTTAACGCCAGGTTCACATTCTTCCATAAACTCTTTTGCATTAAGCTCAATGTATAACCACATCTTATCGTGTGCTTCTTGTTTCATTTCCTGTAAACGAGCTGCATACTGTTCTTGTGTCCACTTTTCCATTTTGAATACTTCCTTTCTTATAATTTTACTATATACCTTATATTTTCATAAAACAAGTATAGTTTACATCATTAACTATTATTTTTTTAATTTTTTAAATTTATTTTTGACGTAATGATATCGTTTTGATATCATTTAAATATCAAAGGAGGATTGTCTATGTTACAAAACATTGAACAAAAAGAGATTCATCCAATAAATGGAATGATCATGCTAGTCGTAATTACCATTGGATTGATTCTATCTGTAGGTTTGATTATACTCGGTTCTATTTTATTAGAACAAAACAATTCGGTCTTAGGAGGAATCATTCTTGCGATAGGTATCATTTTAGTTGTCATTTTCCCAATCATGTATGGTGGATTAAAAATCGTAGGGCCAAATGAAGCCCTGGTCTTAACTTTATTTGGAAACCATTATGGAACTATTTTAAAACCAGGTTATTACTACGTAAATCCTTTTGTATCTTATAATAACCCTATCTTTAATAAAGCTTATATAAATCGAAATAAGATCGAAAACAATGACAAAACAACCGTAATTCCAGATATTACGCCCAAAAAAACTGTCTCATTAAAAAGTATTACCTTAAACAATGGAACACAAAAAGTTAATGATGTATTAGGAAATCCCATCATCATTGGTGCAGTTGTGATTTGGAAAGTTACCGATCCAACAAAAGCCGTTTTTAATGTTGATAACTATGCTGAGTTTTTATCAATCCAAACTGATTCTACTATTCGCAACATCGCTAGAAAATATCCATATGATGATTTAGACTGTGAAGATGAAAACATGAACGAAAAAACGCTGCGTTCAAGTTCTTTAGAAATTGCCAACGACATGAAAGATGAATTGATCAAACGTGTGCAGATTGCTGGATTAGATATTGAAGAAGTTCGAATCACTCATCTAGCCTATGCTGAAGAAATTGCCGCTGCCATGTTACAAAGACAGCAGGCTTCTGCCATTATTGCCGCTAGACAAAAAATCGTTGATGGGGCCGTGGGCATGGTTAAAATGGCTATCGATAAATTAGGTGAAGAAGAAGTAGTGGTATTAGATGAGGAAAGAAAAGCTACTATGGTCTCTAATCTTTTAGTTGTTTTATGTTCCAATAAGGATACACAACCTGTTGTAAATAGTGGATCTATCTACTAATGAATGATTTAGATATCAAAGAAAAAGCTTTACAAGAACGTGCAAAACGACTTGAAGAACTAGAAAAAGAGATCCAGGAAAAAGAAAAAGCACTCAAACAAAAAGAAAAACAAAAGAAACAAATTATCTTACGATTAGCCCCAAGCCTTTGGCAAGATATTGCCACCTGGGCAAACGATGACTTTCGAAGCATTAACTCGCAAATTGAATATATCTTGACCAAAGCTGTTAAAGAACGTAAAAATCGTAATCGCAATAATTTATAGTTATACATAACATAGAACTTATCGATTAATGATCGGTAAGTTTTTTTTATGTCTTTCTGTATTTTTTTATTTTCTATCATTTAATCTTTTTCTTTATTTTTGATATAATCTTCAAGAAAGGGGAACAATATGATCAAACTATACAAAAAACAAGATGATAAAATAAATGTTCTTAAACATATAGACCAATTTTTGACAAGCCCTGATTCAAGAACACATTCTACTAAGCAAATCTTATTACGTTTATTATCTCAAAACATCCAATCCAAGCAGAATAAAAAAACCTTTGAAAGACAATACAACAAAAGCACTAATCTATATATAGTCAATATATTAGAGACAAAGCAAAAAGAATTAGTAAGATATTAATTTATGAATTTTTCAATATCCTCTCTGCTTATTACTTGTATTGTCTCAACACTATTGATCGTTTTATTAAATTTTCTGCTTACGACAAAAAAGAATTATCGATTCGTGCGATCCAATGTCATTATCGCTTTATCATTCATTATTATTGCCCGTCTTTGTCTTCCTATTGAATATCGATTTACAAAAACTATTCCTATTCCCTTTTTAATGAATCCTTTAATGACATTTCTAACATATCCACTGATATTAGATATTCCTATTTATGTCATACTGATTTCATTATGGATCTTAGGTATACTTTTTAATCTAGTGCGATATATTCGTGAATTATTGTATCTAAACAGAATGCTTAAGAAATTGGAAGAACAATCTGAAATATGTAAGATAAAAAACTTATTACCTGACTATAACGGCAATAATTATGATGTGCTTATAACCTCATATTGTGATTCACCAAAAGTTCTTGGTTCAAAAAAAGTAATCATTCTTCCAAACATACATTTCGAAGAGGATAAGCTTCAAATCATTTTAATGCATGAAATCAAACATATTGAAAACCATGATTACTACATCAAACAATTTGTAAATTTTCTAACAATAACATATTGGTGGTTTCCTCCAGTATATATACTTCGCAAAAACATTGATTTATTTGATTATTACGGAGTGAGAAGTCCACTCAATACGGCAAAATAAGTCCATGTATTACGGTGACGAAGTCCACTTGATTCGTTATACAAGTCCATCAGAAATTAAATTTTTTATCATGATCATTTATAAGTGGCGTAGCCTGGTTTTATTCTATCCTCTTGTTCTATAAGATATGTATGCGATGCTTATCGCATTTTAATATCTTGTGGAATCGGAGGTGTTTTTTTATGCGAGATGTTAAAAGGGTTTTGGAAATGAGATCTCAAAACCATAGTCAGCGAGATATTGCGCGCGCCACAAAAGTATCAAGAGATACAGTTAGAAAAATATTCAATGCCGCTGACTCTAAAAAAATCTGTTGGTCATCTATTCAAGATCTTAGTGAATACGATGTCCAAAAATTATTGTTCGAAGAAGAGGTGAAAATCAATCTGTCAATCAAGCAGCCGGATTTCGACTATGTTCATAAGGAATTGTTGAAACCCGGCACGACGATCAAACTGTTGTGGGAAGAATATGCAGATGCTTGTCGGTCCATCAATGTCCCTTTTTATCAGTACAGTTACTTTTGTGAAAGATATCGTGATCACGTGAAAAAGCACAACCTGACCATGCATATCAATCACAAGCCAGGTGATAAGATGATGGTGGATTGGAATGGAACATGTATGTACATTTATGATCGGTACACCGGTGAAAGAATCACTGCTTATCTATTTGAAGCCACCCTTCCATTCAGTATGTGCAGCTTTGTCCGTGCCTGTCCGAGCATGAAGATCGGCGACTGGATCGATTGCCATAT